>DATNJD010000115.1:0-3967 GCA_035604075.1 Acidimicrobiales bacterium | reverse complement strand
GGACGCACCCTGTTGTCCGACGTGGACGAGGCGGTGAGCGAGGTCGCCGGATGGATCACCCCCCGGATCGGTGGCGTCGGCCCCATGACGCGGGCCATGCTGCTGCGTAACGCCGTGCGGGCCGCCTCACGGGCAGGAGCGCCCGACGGTCCCCAAACGCTCCGCCAGTAGGCTGTCCGGCCATGGCATGGATCTCGGACATGCTGGCCAGAGGCCCCACATACTCGTTCGAGTTCTTCCCCCCCAAGAACGACACGGAGCAGGCGACGCTGGTGCGTACCTTGCGCGAGCTCGAGCCGCTCACCCCGTCGTTCGTCTCGGTCACATACCGGGGGGGCCGCGAGTCGAGGCAGCGGACACACGATCTGGTGGCCGGCATGCTGCGGACCACCTCGCTCACGCCCATGGCCCATCTGATCTGCGTGGAGCACTCGCGTCTCGAGCTGGCCGAGGTCCTGGTGGCTTTCCGCAAGGCGGGCGTGGAGAACCTGCTGGCCCTGGGGGGTGACCCGCCCGACGACGCCGACGCCGTGGGGGGCGAGTTGCGCTATGCCGTCGAGCTCGTCGAGCTGGCCCGGGCCATCGGCGGTTTCTCCGTCGGGGTGGCGGCCCATCCGGCCGGCCATCCGGCGTCGAGCGATCTGCGATCCGACCGGGACCGGCTGGCGGCCAAGCTCCGGTTGGCGGACTTCGCCATCACCCAGTTCTTCTTCGAGGCCGACGAGTACCTGCGGCTGGTGGACGACCTGGCCGCCCGGGGGGTCACGAAGCCCGTGCTCCCCGGCATCATGCCCGTGACCTCCCTGCGGTCGGTGCCGCGGATGTCCGCGATGGGCGCGGCGGTGCCCGGATGGGCGGTGGCCCGCCTGGAGGAGGCATCGACCCGAGGGGGCGAGGACGCCGTGCGCCAGGCGGGCATCGAGCTGGCCACCGAACTGTGCACCCGGTTGTTGGCGGCCGGGGCACCGGGGCTGCACTTCTACACGCTCAACCGTTCGAGCGCGACGCGTGAGATCTACGGATCCCTGGGCCTGGCACCCCTGGAGGGAACGGGCTGAGCCATGTCCTGGGGCCCGGGTTTTTGCCCTTAGGCTCGCCCCTATGGCACAGCGCATCACAGTGGGGGACGACGGCGCTCTCGTCGTCCCCGCCGAACCGATCATCCCCTTCATCGAAGGAGACGGCACCGGCGTCGATATCTGGCCGGCGTCGCGTCTGGTCTTCGACGCCGCCGCCGCCAAGCACGGCCGTACCATCGCCTGGAAGGAGGTGCTGGCGGGCGAGAAGGCCTTCAAGGAGACAGGCGAGTGGCTGCCCGAGGAGACCGTGACGGCCTTCCGCGACCACCTCATCGGGATCAAGGGACCTCTCACCACGCCCATCGGTGGCGGCATCCGCTCACTGAACGTGGCCCTGCGCCAGATCCTCGATCTCTACGTCTGCCTGCGGCCGGTCCGGTGGTTCACCGGGGTCCCGTCGCCGGTTCTCCACCCCGAGAAGGTGGACATGGTGATCTTCCGTGAGAACACCGAAGACGTCTACGCCGGACTCGAGGTACAGGCGGGAAGCCCCGAGGCCGGCCGTCTGGCCGCCTTCCTCCGAGACGAGATGGGCTGGGAGATCCGGCCCAATTCGGGAATCGGCATCAAGCCCATGTCGGAGTCGGGGTGCAAGAGACTGGTGCGCGCCGCCATCGTCTACGCGCTCAAGCACGAGCGCGAGAGCGTCACCCTCGTGCACAAGGGGAACATCCAGAAGTTCACCGAGGGAGCCTTCCGCAGCTGGGGCTACGAGGTGGTGCGCGAGGAATTCTCCGATGTCGCCGTCGGGTGGGACGACTGCGACGGGAAACCCGGAGGCAAGTTGCTCGTGAAGGACACCATCGCCGACATCACCCTCCAGCAGGTCCTCACCCGACCGGACGAATTCGACGTCATCGCCACCACCAACCTGAATGGCGACTACCTCTCCGACGCCCTGGCGGCCCAGGTGGGGGGGATCGGCATCGCGCCGGGCGGGAACATCAACTACGTCACCGGCCACGGGGTGTTCGAGGCCACGCACGGGACGGCCCCCAAATACGCCGGCCTCGACAAGGTCAATCCGGGCAGCGTCATCCTCTCGGGCACGCTGATGTTCGAGCACCTGGGGTGGACCGACGTGGCCAACGACATCGTCGGAGCGCTGGAGGCCACCATTGCCGACAAGATCGTCACCTACGATTTCGCCCGTCTGATGGACGGGGCACACGAGGTGAAGACCTCAGAGTTCGCCGCCGCCATCGTCGAGCGCCTCTGACACACGGCGCCCCGGCGGGCGGCCCGGTCTGGCCCCCCCACGGCGGGCGACGGTAGCCTCCGAGACATGGCAACGGCGAAAACTCCTGTCCACGTCACCGTGACCGGCGCCGCCGGTCAGATCGGTTACTCCCTCCTCTTTCGTATCGCGTCGGGCGCCATGCTCGGTCCCGACCAACCGGTCGTGCTGCGTCTGCTCGAGATCGAACCCGCACTGGGGGCGCTCCAGGGCGTGGTCATGGAGCTCGACGACTGCGCCTTCCCCCTGCTGGCCGGCATCGAGCCCACCTCCGACCCGAAGACGGCCTTCGACGGGACCCACTGGGCGCTGCTCGTGGGCTCGGTGCCCCGCAAGGCGGGCATGGAGCGCAACGATCTCCTGACCATCAACGGTGGCATCTTCGGACCTCAGGGCGAGGCCATCGCCGCCCACGCCTCCTCCGATGTCCGCGTTCTGGTCGTCGGCAACCCCTGCAACACCAATTGCCTCATCGCCCGTTCCCACGCGCCCGACGTGCCGGACGACCGCTGGTTCGCCATGACCCGTCTCGACGAGAACCGGGCCGCCAGCCAACTGGCCCACAAGGCGGGCGTGCCGGTGTCATCGGTCACACGCATCGCCATCTGGGGCAACCACTCGTCGACGCAGTTCCCCGACTTCGAGAACGCCCGGATCGGCGGCAAGCCCGTCCCCGATGTCGTCGACGACGAAGAGTGGCTCCACGGTGAGTTCATCACCACCGTGCAGCAACGCGGGGCGCAGATCATCGAGGCCCGGGGTGCGTCCTCGGCGGCCTCGGCGGCCAATGCCGTGATCGACTCGGTGCAGAGCATCGTGACCCCCACGGCCAAGGAGGACGTCGTGTCCCTGGCCGTCGTGTCGCACGGTGAGTACGGCAGGCCCGAGGGCCTCATCTTCGGGTTCCCCGTCCGCAGCGACGGCGCCGGCTGCCAGGTGGCGACGGGCATGACCCATAGCGCGTTCGCCACCGAGCGCATTCAGGTGACGACCGACGAGCTCGAGTCGGAGCGCCGCGCCGTCACCGACCTGCTCCTCGGTCCGTTCTAAAGACGACCCTCGGAGTTCACGCTCGACCGCCACCGGGGCTTCCCGGCCGCGGCTCAACCGGCGGGGTCGGCCCCGGATTCAGACGATGGAAGGTGAGAACGGTGGCCGGTTCAGACGGTGGCCGGTTCGGGGATGTCGATTCCCCGTCGTTGCAGGAAGGCCAGTTTCCGTGACAGGGCGTCGCGCCAAGCATCGAGGTCGGCTTCGAAGTGGACTCGATCGCCCTCTTCGTACGCGTGTTCCAGTTCGTCGAAAGCCGCGTCCTCGGCATCGAGGAGCTCGCGGTATCGACGAAGCGCTTGATCGTCGAGCACACCGGGCACGGTCATGGGACCTCCCTCTTCCGGCGCCCTGCGTCGGACGCCTCCTCCCAAGACTTTACTCCGGCCCCCGCGACGTGTCATGGGGCCGGCGTGTCGGCTGTGTGACATTTCGGCGCCGCCCGGCAGGACCGGGGCCGCTCCCGCCGGCCAGCGCTCGCGAGAGGTCCCCGTCCCGACCCGGATGCGCTCGACGACCACCGACGACGGCTCAGGATGCGGGAGAGGCTCCGGCGGTGGTTGTGGGCGTCACGCCGGCGGGCGACGTCACGCTGTCGGGC
>DATNJD010000114.1:0-2907 GCA_035604075.1 Acidimicrobiales bacterium | reverse complement strand
ACCCCGCCGTCGGAGGCCACCGTCCAGTAGCCGCGCCCGTCGGCCTGCCCGGCCGTCGTGGTGGGGGCGATCCCCACCATGGGTTTGGCCAGGTAGTGGCCGCCCATGGAGCCCCAGAAGGGCAGACCACCGAAGGCGAAGACCCCGCCGTCGGAGGCCACGTCGTAGTACGCCGGCACCGATGTCGTCGAGGAGAGAGACGCGTGCGCCAGTGGCGTCACGCGGGCGGCTCGGTGGGGCGCGTCGGCCGACACGAGAGCCACGGTGACACCGGTCAGCAGAACGACAGTGGTGGCAACGGACGCCAGGCGCGCCAATGGGCGAAGGAGGAGAGGCATAGGGGGGAGTGGCTGGTCCTTTGGCTCCGCGCCATTGTCACTGAGATCGGTGCCCCGCGCAACGCTTCTCGGCGAGATTGCATCCTCACCTGCACTGATGGCCGCGTCGGGCGGGCTGTGACCGGCGCCGAACGACCGGTCGCCGCCCGGTGGACGGCGATGCGCCGTTCAGCCCTGCAGCAGCTCGGCCACGCGGAACGACAGGTCGATGGCCTGGCGCGCGTTCAGCCGCGGGTCGCACGTCGTCGTGTAGCGCAGGTGCAGCTGGTCCTCCAGGATGTCCCCGAAGCCACCCAGGCATTCGGTCACGTCATCGCCCGTCAGCTCGACGTGCACGCCGCCCGGCCACGTGCCGGCCGCCTGGTGGGCGTCGAAGAAACCGCGCAGCTCCTGCAAGATGTCGTCGAAGCGACGCGTCTTGCGACCGTCGCCGCTGGCGAAGGTGTTGCCGTGCATGGGATCGCACGCCCACACCACCGGATGCCCGGCGTCGCGCACGGCGGCCAGCAACGGCGGGAGTGTCTCGCTCACCCTTTCCGCACCCATCCGCGCGATCATGGTCAGCCGTCCCGGGATCCGCTCGGGGTTCAGCCGCTCACACACCGACAGCACGTCGTCGGCCGTGGCCGTGGGCCCGATCTTGCATCCGACCGGGTTGCGGATCCCCGACAGGAACTCGAGATGGGCGCCGTCGCGCTGACGGGTGCGCTCGCCTACCCACACCATGTGGGCCGAACAGTCGTAGAACTCTCCCGTGATGGAGTCCTCCCGGGTGAGCGCTTCTTCGTACCCGAGGATCAGCGCCTCGTGGCTGGTGAAGAAGTCGACCTGGTGCAGTGACTCTTCGCTGATCAGGTCGATCCCGCACGCGGCCATGAAATGCAGGGCGCGGTCGATCTCACCGGCGATCTGCTCGTAGCGACGACCCTCGTCACTGGACGCCACGAATTGCTGGTTCCACAGGTGCACCTGCGAGAGATCGGCGAACCCACCCTTGGTGAAGGCCCGCAGCAGGTTCAGCGTCGACGCCGACTGGTGGTAGGCGGCGATCAGCCGATCGGGATCCGGTACCCGGGCCGTCGCGTCGGGGGCGTCGTCGTTGACCATGTGTCCCCGGAACGTCTCGAGCTCGAGGTCCCCGACGCGTTCGGTGGCCGAGGTGCGGGGCTTGGCGAACTGCCCGGCGATCCGTCCCACCTTCACCACGGGCACCCCGGCGCCGTAGGTCAGCACCACCGCCATCTGCAGGATCACCTTCAACTTGTCCCGGATGCTGTCGGCTGAGAAATCGGCGAACGACTCGGCACAGTCCCCGGCCTGGAGCAGAAACGCCCGTCCGGCCGCCACCTCGGCCAGGGCCCTCGTCAGGCGGCGGGCCTCGCCGGCGAAGACGAGCGGCGGGAGGGTCGAGAGCGTCTTCTGGACCTGCTCGAGGGCGTCGTCGTCGGGCCAGACCGGTTGCTGGGCGGCCGGGTATCTCTTCCAACTCTGGGGGCTCCACTGCACCGCGGACATGGGCTCCAGCGTATGGCCTCGAGCCCTAGGCTCGGGGACCGTGCCACCTTTCCGTTTCGCCGTCCAGGTCTCGAATGCCGCATCGGGCGCTTCATGGCGGGCTCTGGCGCGCAAGACCGAGGACCTCGGCTACTCGACCCTCTTCATGCCCGATCACCTGGGCGAGCAATGGGCACCGCTCATCGCCCTGACCGTGGCGGCCGAGGCCACCACCACCCTCCGGGTGGGCACCCTCGTGCTCGACAACGATTTCCGCCACCCCGTCATCCTGGCCAAGGAAGCGGCCACCTTGGACCTGCTGTCCGACGGCCGCCTCGAGCTCGGCCTCGGGGCGGGCTGGATGCGCGACGACTACGACCAGTCGGGTATCGCCTACGACCCGCCGGCAACCCGGGTGGCCCGGTTGGCAGAGGCCATCAGCATCGTGAAGGACCTCTGGGACACCGGTCGTTGTGATCACGCCGGCACGCACTACACGGTGGCGGCCGACGGCTTCCCCACTCCGCCCAGCCGACCCCATCCGCAACTGATCGTGGGCGGCGGCAGCCGCACCGTCCTCGCCCTCGCCGCCCGCCAGGCCGACATCGTCGGTGTCAATCCCCGTCTGACCGAGGGCTTCTACGGGCCCGAGGCCATCGCCTCGGCGGCACCCGAGTACTACGACGAGCGCGTCGCCTGGGTCCGTGAAGCGGCCGGCGACCGTTTCGACGACCTCGAGATCCAGAGCCTCACCTTCGTCGTCCAGGTCGTCCCGAACGGACGCGAGCTGATCGAGCAGATGGCGGCCGGCTTTTCCATGACGCCCGAACAGGCGACGGAGACCCCGGCCGCCCTGATCGGCAGTGTCGACGAGCTGATCGACACCCTCGAGCGCCGGCGACGGCGCTGGTCGATGAACTACTGGGTCGTCCATGAGGCGGACATGGACGCCTTCGCGCCCGTCGTGGCGGCGCTGGCGGGTCACTGACGCCGGTGGCGACCGGCGTGTCCGAGGACCGTGTCGACGGAGACGCCGGCGGAGACGACGGCGGAGATGCCGGCGGCGGGGCCCGGG
>DATNJD010000113.1:0-5650 GCA_035604075.1 Acidimicrobiales bacterium | reverse complement strand
CGCGGCCGAGCGCACGCACGTTCACCGGCAGCTCCTCTGACACGTGCCAGACGACGTCGGTGGCCGCTCGAGATGGATGGGCCCCGCCCCCGCGTTTGGGCACGCTACCAGCGGTTCCTCGCGTCAGGGGGGACAATGTCGCCGTGTCCCCAGAATCGGGGGACGGCGCCGATAGCATCCAAAGCATCGCCTTCCCCCGATTCTCCCTCCGCGGTCGCGCGGGCCGACTCGCGACCGTTCTCCTGTGTGCTCAAGTCATCGCCGCCGTCTCCGTGACCGCTGCGCCCGTACCGGCCGGGGCCTACCCCGCGGCCAACGTGACGCTCCAGGTGCATGGATTCGGCCAAGGTGCGGGCATGGGCCAGTGGGGTGCGCTCGGCTATGCGCTGCAGGGCCTCACCTACACCCAGATCCTGCAGCACTACTACGGCACGTTGGGCACGGGCGCGAGCACATCCGTCGGGGTGCCAAATGGGTGGAGCGACGGCACACCTATATCGGTCGCGCTGACCGAAAACACGAATGGCGACAACAACGACGTCCTCGTGACGTCGAGTTCGGGATTCACCGCCGGCGGCGTCGCTGTTCCTGCGGGTGGTGCCGCGCTCTTCGAACTAGTGGGAAGCACGTGGATGGTGGAGACGAACGCCAGCGGTTGTGGTCCGGGTTGGGGAGCGGCGGCGCCCGTGTCGGGCGGCCCCATCGCGTCACCCGGCAGCGGGGAGCTGACGTTGTGTTATGTCGGCGGGACGATCACGGTGCACGGGACGATCCAGGGAGCGGTAAATTCCGCGAATCAGGTCCGCGCCGTAAACGTCCTACCGCTCGGCCAGTACGTCGCCGACGTGACTCCATCGGAGTCACCCGCGTCGTGGGGAACGTTGGGCGCCGCCGGCGGGCAGGGCGAACCTCAGGGGTTTCAGGAGCTCGAAGCCCAGGCGGTGGCGGCTCGTTCTTATGTGATGGCCAGTCGAGGCGCCGGCGGGTACTTCGGCTACGCCGACATCTGTGACACGACCGCGTGCCAGAACTATCCGGGTGTCGCCAACGAGAATCCGCTGACCGATATGGCCACCAGCAACACGGCGGGCCAAGCGGTGCTTTCGGTCCCCTTCGGGGTGCCCTTGCTAACTCAGTATTCGTCGTCGACGGGGGGCTACACCGCCGGCGGGACGTTCGCGGCGGTGCCCGACGCCGGTGACTCGGTGTGCGTGGCGGGCGCCTGCAATCCGTATCACGCGTACACGGTGAGCATCCCGGTGTCGGCCATCAGCGCCCAATTCCCTCAGTTGGGGACGCTCATATCCATCCAGGTGACGCAGCGCAACGGTCTCGGTGACCTCGGCGGGCGGGTGCTCGAGATGGCGCTCGAAGGATCGAACACCACGGTGACGATGAGCGGCAACACCTTCGCCGCCGACTTCGCCTCGTTCGGGATGGGCGGCTTCGCCCTGTCCAACTGGTTCTCGATCGGCGGCCAACCGAGCGGGGGGATCGCCGGCTACTGGTTGGTCGCCACCGACGGCGGGATCTTCACCTTCGGTAGCGCCGGGTTCGCCGGGTCGATGGGGGGCCGGCACCTCGACGCCCCCATGGTGGGCATGGCGCGCACGGCCGACCACAACGGCTACTGGACGGTGGCGTCCGACGGCGGCATCTTCTCCTTCGGCGACGCCGCCTTCTGGGGGTCGATGGGCGGCCGGCACCTCGACGCCCCCATGGTGGGCATGGCACCGACGGCCGACGGTGGGGGCTACTGGACGGTGGCGTCCGACGGCGGCATCTTCTCCTTCGGCGACGCCGCCTTCCACGGGTCGATGGGCGGGCAGCACCTCGACCAGCCCATCGTGGGGATGGCCGCCACGCCCGACGGCGGCGGTTACTGGTTGGTGGGAGCCGACGGCGGGATCTTCGCCTTCGGCGACGCGCCGTTCTGGGGCTCGTTGCCCGGGATCGGTCTGCGGTCGACGGCGGTGGCGGTGCTCGCCACGGCCACCGGCCAGGGCTACATCGTGGTGACGGCGTCGGGTCAGGCCGTCGGTTTCGGCGATGCCCCCCAGTTCGGTGACGTGGCGGCCGAGGTGCCTGGCTACGGGGGCCACCTGGTGGGCGGCGCACTCGCCCCCCAGTGATCGTCGCACCGTGAGGCGCTGAGCGGTGGCACGGCGGCGACGGCGCGACGGTGGCGACCGTTACCGGGGGAAGGTGGTCGTGGTCTCGGGGGCTTCGGCGGGACTCGGTCGCCGGGTGTCTCTCGATCTGGCCTCGGCCGGCGCCTCGGTGACGGCGGTGGCCCGGCGGGGGGAGCGGCTCGACGAGGTGGCGGAGGAGTTGCGGAGGCGGTCGGACGACTCGGCCGTGTCGGTCTGCGACGTCTCGGACACGGGTGCCTGGGCGGCGCTGGTGCACGAGGTGGAGAAGAGCCGGGGCGCGATCGACGTGCTCGTGAACAACGCCGGTTACGACCCCGGGGTCCGGCTGGCCGAGATGACGATGGCCGATGTCCGGCGGACCTTCGAGGTGAATTTCTTCGCCGCGGTGGCGGGGACCCTGGCCGTGCTGCCGGGCATGATGGACCGGGGATCGGGGATCGTGGTCAACGTGTCGTCTGACGGCGGTCGGCTGCCCTCGCCCGGGCCCGGTGTCTACCCGGCGTCGAAAGCGGCGCTCTCGGCCTTCACCGAGAGCGTGAGTTTCCGGGCCGAGCGCCGGGGGGTGAGGCTGCACACGGTATACCCGGCCTGGATGCCCACGGCCATGGGCCGCGACGCCCTCGGCCGCGGCCTGCGGGCGCCGCCGCGGCTGACGCGCCGGACCGAGGAGGAGGTGGCGCGGCTGATCGTGGACACGATGGGCGGGCGGTCCCTCGAGATCAGCGCCTCTCGGCTGATCGACGCCGCCACCGTGTTCCGGGCCGTGATGCCCCGGACCTACCACCGGCTCCGCCGGAGCTGGTGACATCGCCGTCGGCGGCGGGGAGTTGTGACAGGCGGGGGAAGCGGCGCAGTGCCCCCAAGCGGCCGAGCCGGCCGGCATCGACCCCGACATCGGCCCCTCCGAGCAGGAAGCGGTCGCCGTCGCTGTTGCCGTAGGCCCACAGGACGTCGGCGATGGCAGCCGAGCCGGCGGGGGGCGGCGGGTGCTCCTTCATCCACTGGCGGACGCGGGTCAGTTTCTCCGGGCCCCGGCAGTTGGGACCGTCGTAGTTCCCCGTCAGACGGCCGTCGGGCCCCACGGCCAGGCCGGTGGCGAGGACGGCGTCGACGCCGAGCTCGAGGCCGACGGCGTCGAGGTAGCACTGGGGCGAGGCCGAGACGATGAGGAGACGGTGCCCCTGGGCCCGGTGCCACTCGAGCCGGTGCCGGACATCGGCCCGGGCCCGGCGCCGGTAGTGGGCCGGGCCGAAGGCGGCGGCCCGGTCGGCCACCTCGTCGGCGGGCAGGCCGGCCAGGGTCCGCCGGAAGAGCGCCTCTTTGGCCATGTCGGCGTGAGGACCACCGAGGAGGGCGGCGGCCAGCAGACGGCGGGCCGACACGACGGCGGCGCCGGCCACGGCCGGGCGCCCCCGGATGGCCACCAGGAACGGCCAGACACTGCCGCCGTGGGTCAGGGTCCCGTCGAAATCGAAGGCGGCCACCACCGCCTCGGAAGGAGGCGGGGCCGGCACCGCCTCCGGGCGGGGCGGGGCCGTCATCTCGGAGCGGTGGTCATGGCCCGTCGACGTTGGCGCCGTGACGGCCGGCGCCCGAGGCGAAGCGCTCGGCGCCCAGCGCCGTCTCGCCGCTGGCGATCGTCTGCTGACCGAGCCGGGCCTCGGTGGCGAGGGCGTCCTCCTCGTCCCGGCCCCACTGCCACAGCACCGAGCGGCGGTCGTTGCGCAGGCAGATCTGGGGGAAGGCGGCCAGCTGACGGGCGAGGGCGACGGCCTCGGCCAAGGCGGTGCCGGGCGGGACCAGTCGGTTCACCAGTCCCATGTGCAGGGCTTCGGGGCCCGCCACACCCCGGCCCGTGAGGACCATGTCGAGGGCGTGGCTCTGGCCCACGAGCCGGGGCAACCGGACGGTGCCCCCGTCCACCAGGGGGACGCCGAAGCGGCGGCAGTAGACGCCGAGGACGGCGTCGGTGGCGGCCACCCGGAGGTCGCACCACAGGGCGAGCTCGAGACCCCCGGCCACGGCGTGGCCTTCGATGGCGGCGATCACGGGCTTGGCGAGTTCCAGGCGGGTGGGCCCCATGGGCCCGGGACCATCCTCCAGGACGGGCCGGCGGTCGCCCTCCGACAACGCCGTCAGATCGGCACCGGCACAGAAGGTGCCACCGGCGCCGGTCAGGACGGCGACGGAGGAGGACGGGTCGGTGTCGAAGGCCTCGAAGGCGCCGAGCAGCGCCGCCGCCGTGGCCCCGTCGACGGCGTTGCGGCGCGCCGGGCGGGAGATGGTGACGACGGTGACCGGTCCGTTGGCGGTGACCTCGATGGTCTTCACCGGGGCATTCTCCCAGAGGGTCGGGTGACGGCCGGGCCGGCCCCGTCCGACAGGACCAGCCCGAGGGATGACCGGCCCGAACGATGACGGCCAGAAAGATGACTGGGCCGGTCGACAATTGGCGCCGATCCCGCTACAGTCGCCCCTGCAACGCCGAACCGGCAGCGGATCGACGCAGGACCAATCACGACAGCAGGAGGACACATGGCAGTCCGTCTGGGCGACATCGCCCCCGACTTCACCGCCGAGACGACCGAGGGCACCATCAATTTCCACGAATGGCTGGGCAACTCGTGGGGTGTCCTCTTCTCCCACCCGAAGGACTTCACGCCGGTCTGCACGACCGAGCTCGGCGCCTTCGCCAAGGCCAAGGGCGAATTCGACAAGCGCAACGCCAAGATCATCGGCCTGTCGGTCGACTCGGTCGAGTCGCACAACGGGTGGAAGAAGGACATCGAGGACACGCAGGGCCAGGCCCTCAACTTCCCCCTGATCGGCGATGACGACAAAAAGGTGGCCGATCTGTACGACATGATCCACCCGAACGCCAGCGACACCCTGACGGTGCGGTCGGTCTTCATCATCGGGCCGGACAAGAAGATCAAGCTGATGATCACGTACCCCGCCTCCACCGGCCGAAACGTCGACGAGGTGCTCCGGGTGCTCGACTCCCTGCAGCTGACGGCCGACCACCAGGTGGCCACGCCGGTCAACTGGAAGGACGGACAGGACGTGATCATCGTCCCCGCCGTCTCCGACGAGGACGCCAAGGCCAAGTTCCCGAAGGGGTGGAAGGCGCTCAAGCCCTACCTCCGGGTGACACCGCAGCCCAACAAGTAGTCGTCCCGGTCTCCTCGTCCCCGTCGTCTTCGGCGCCGTGACCGGTTCGTCGGGGACGGCTCCGGGACCGGCGGCGTCCTACGCCTTCGGCGACACCGCCGTGGCGTCGCGTCGCCTCGAGGTGCTCGCCCGCGTCTTCGGGCCCACCAGCCGGGCCCTGCTCCGTGACGTCCCCCCCGGCCCGCGCCGGGTCGCTCTCGACCTGGGCTGCGGGTCGGGACACACCACGGCCATGGTGGCGTCGGTCTTCCCCGAGGCCGAGGTCGTCGGCATCGACAGCTCGGCCGCCTTCGTGGTGGAGGCGACGGCGGCGACGGCGGCGCGCT
>DATNJD010000112.1:0-14185 GCA_035604075.1 Acidimicrobiales bacterium | reverse complement strand
TAGATCATTGCAACGACAAGGAACCGACACCAAGAACACTGGCGACGAACTAACCCCGACAGTGCTGAATTGGGTCGGCGTGGGCGAGGAGGAAGTGGTGTCCATAACGATGAGCGACGGTGAGCGTGAAGCCTTCCTGGCCGACGTGCATGTCGGGGTCTTGAGCGTCAGCCGGCCATCGCACGGTCCGTTGGCCGTCCCCGTTTGGTACACGTATACCGCAGGAGGGACCGTAAGCTTCATCACGGAGAAGACGAGCAGAAAGTCCCAGCTCATCGTCCGGGCCGGTCGCTTCAGTCTGTGTGCGCAGACGGAGACAGCGCCGTACAAGTACGTGAGCGTCGAAGGGCCGGTGACGAGCATCGAGGATCGGGTCGATCCCGACGAACGGCGGGCCCTTGCCTACCGGTACCTCGGACCGGAATTCGGCGACCTGTACCTGGCCGCCACCGAGGCTGACGCCGAGACGAACTGTGTCATCCGGATGACCCCCGAGTCCTGGCTGAGCGCTGACTTCGCCAAGGAGTTCGGCGGAAGCTGATATCGACGGAGCGCTGGTAGCCGACGGGAATCAGTCGTCGCGTTCGCGACTGGCGCCGCGTCCGACGCTCTTGCCCGCCGCCCGCGACGCCTCGCGTTGGGCGTCGCGGTCGGCGTCGCGCTCGGCGATGGCGTGGCGCTTGTCGTAGAGGCGGCGGCCGCGGGCGAGAGCCAGTTCCACTTTGGCCCGGCCGTCTTTGAAGTAGATGGAGAGCGGGACCAAGGTGAGGGCCTGTTGCTGGGTCTTGCCCATGAGCTCGTCGATCTCGCGCCGATGGAGCAGGAGCTTGCGTCGTCGTTCGGGATCGTGGGCGCCGAAGCCGACGGCGTGGACGTAGGGGGGAATGTGGACGCCGAGCAACCACGCCTCGCCGTCTTCCACCCGGGCATAGGCGTCGGCCAGGGTGACGCGTCCGGCCCGCAGCGACTTGACCTCACTGCCCTGGAGGGCCAGACCGCATTCGAAGGTGTCCAGGATGTCGTAGTCGTGACGGGCGCGGCGATTGCGGGCGACCGTGCGGATCCGGTCGGCCTCGGCGCTCGGGGTCGCCGTCTTGTGCCCCCGGCGACCTGGTCCTTTGGCTGCGGCCACTGGAGCGGAGGGTACCTGGTGGGACGGCCGGGGCCGGTAACGTCGGGAAAATGCTGCGGATGGCGCCCCGTGTGTACACGCAGATCATCGGCCACTGTCTACGGGGCCTTCCCGACGAGGCCTGTGGCCTGATCGGGGGTGACCTGGCGGGTGGGGTGGCGGCGACGTGCTACCCGACCGACAACGAGGCCGCCTCGGCCAAGCTCTATATCGTGCCCGGGAAACAGTTCCTGCACGCCGACCGTGACGCCGAGGCCCACGGGATGGCGATCATCGGGGTGTTCCACTCCCACACCCACACCGATGCCTATCCGTCGGCGACAGACGTGGCCCAGGCGCCCGATCCTGCGTGGCACTACGTGCTGGTGTCGCTGCGTGACACCCAGCCCATGCTCCGGTCCTTCCGGATCGTCGACGGCCGGATCGACGAGGAG
This sequence comes from Acidimicrobiales bacterium, assembly GCA_035604075.1. GTDB lineage: Bacteria > Actinomycetota > Acidimicrobiia > Acidimicrobiales > UBA8190 > Palsa-661. The sequence continues at coordinate 12,619 of DATNJD010000112.1, read as the reverse complement.
ACGGTGATCGTGGATCCGCAGCCGGCGTAGGGATCCGAGGAAGGCCGAGGGATCCGAAGAAGGCCTCGGGATCGGAACGTGGCCTGGGGTTCCGCGGCGGGGCGCCGGAAGGATCGTCGCCTCGGGCGGCCCAGTAGGATCACCGGCGTCCACGCGCCATATCCGTCCGGCCGGCTGAGCTCATGAGGGGGCAGCCGACCTCCGGCCCCGAGGAGGAGAGCGGTGCCCGTCGAAGTGCGCCTACCCACGGTCCTGCGCCCGCACGCAGGCGGACAGTCCACGGTGTCCGCCACCGGCGGCACCATCGGCGAGGTGCTGAACGACCTGGTGGCCCGGTACCCCGGTATGGCCGGGCAGGTTCTGACCGAGGACGGGGCGCTGCACCGCTTCGTGAACGTCTATGTCGACGACGACGACGTGCGTTACCTCCAGCAGCTGGACACGAAGGTGTTCGACGGGGCCACCGTGTCCATCCTGCCCGCCGTCGCCGGTGGCTGAGGGTCGCACGCCGCCGTGGCCCGCGTCGCCAGCCCTCTCGACCTGATCGGCGATACGCCTCTCGTCGACGTGAGCGCCCTCAGTCCGAATCCGTCCGTCCGAATCCTGGTGAAGCTGGAGGGGCAGAACCCCGGTGGGTCGGTGAAGGACCGGATTGCGCTGTCGATGGTGGAGGAGGCCGAGAAGGACGGGCGGCTCACACCCGGGGCCGTCCTCCTCGAGCCGTCGTCGGGGAACACCGGGATCGGGCTTGGGCTGGTGGCCCGGCTGAAGGGATACGGGCTGAAGGTGGTGCTGCCGTCCAACGTGTCCGTCGAGCGGCGGCAGTTGCTCGCCGTGTGGGGCGCCGAGATCATCGAGTCGCCCGGTTCGGAGGGTTCGAACGGGGCCGTGCGGATGGCCGAGCGGATCCACGTCGAGCATCCCGAATGGGTCTTTCTCTATCAATACGCCAACAGGGCCAATCCGCGGGCCCACTACGATGGGACGGGGCCCGAGATCTGGCGGGACTGCCCCGAGATCACGCACTTCGTGGCCGGGTTGGGGACGTCGGGCACCTTGCTCGGGGTTGGCCGGTTCCTGAAGGAGAAGAATCCGGACGTCGCCGTGTGGGCCGTCGAGCCTCCGGCGGGAGAGATGGTCGACGGGCTGCGAAACCTGGACGACGGCTACATCCCCCCCATTTTCACCGAGCTCGGTGGCCCCGATCTCCTCGACCGCAAGACCATCGTCGACCCCCGGCAGTCGATCGTCTGGACCCGCCGGCTGGCCGAGGTGGGGATCTTCGCCGGGATCTCGTCCGGCGCCGCCATGGCCGGCGCGGCGAAGTGCGCGCAGGCCATCGAGGAAGGCGTGATCGTCTTCGTGTCGGCCGACGGCGGATGGAAGTACCTGTCGACCGGGGCGTGGACCGACGACATCGACGTGGTGACGGAACGGGCCCGGAACACGATCTACTTCTGATGGGCTACTTCTGATGGGCTACTTCTGATGGGCTACTTCTGATGGGCTACTTCTGATGGGCTACTTCTGATGGTGACCCCGGTCCCATGGTGACCCGGCGTCGCAAGCGCACGGTGCAGGCTCTTCCCGATCATCTGCACCGGGCCGATTCGTGGAACGGGCTGAAGCCGGGGGACCCCGTCGAGATCGAGGGGCCGGCGCTGCGCGGGGCCTCCTGGACGTTCCGGGCCCACGTGCGCAACGCCCAGAACGGGGCCGAGTCCATCGAGGTGCTGGGGGGACGGCCCGGTGAGCACCGGGTGCGCTCCTTTCTTCCCGGCCAGGTCTTTCCCGCCGGCGGCCGACGCTCGGGGAAGCCCTCGCTCGAAGACGCTCCCCAGCTGCCGCTTCAGTGATGGCGGGATCGCCACGCAAAGGCGCCGGGCCCGGGGCCGGAGGTCGTAGCCTCGGACGCGTGGACGACAGGTATCTGTCGGTGGACGACCGTCCCATCGGGATGTTCGACAGCGGGTTCGGGGGCCTCAGCGTGGCCCGGGCGCTGATCGACCTCGCTCCCCACGAGCACCTCGTCTACGTGGGCGACACCGGCCGCTATCCCTACGGGCCGCGGCCGTTGGCCGAGGTCCGCGCCTACGCCGGCCAGATCGGCCGTTGGTTGGTGGAGGAACACGACGTGAAGCTGGTGGTTGTGGCCTGCAATACCGCCGCCGCCGCCGGTCTGGGGGCACTGCGGCGGCTGCTGCCGGTGCCGGTTATCGGAGTGATCGATCCCGGGGTGCGTTCGGTGGCCAAGGCCACGAGGAACCGGAAGGTGGGGGTGATCGGGACGGTGGGGACGATCTCGTCCGGCGCCTACCAGCGGGCCATCGGCGGTCTGCCCGTGCCACTCGAACTCACCTGCGCGGCGTGCCCCGGATTCGTCGAGTTCGTCGAACGCGGCGACACGCGTTCGGATCAGGTGGTGGTCCTGGCCGAACGGCTGTTGGCCCCCCTGCGTCACGCCGGCATCGACACCTTGTTGCTCGGCTGCACGCATTACCCGTTCCTGGCCCGGACCATCGCCGATGCGGTGGGACGCGGCGTGGTGCTCGTGTCGTCGGCGGACGAGACGGCGTTCGACGTGCGGGCTACCTTGGCCGCCAGTCGGGTGGGGCGCGGCGGGAATGAAGCCGGGGTGGCGCGCTTCTTCTCGTCGGGCGACGTGGACTGGTTCCGGTCTGTCGGCGGCCGGTTGTTCGGTGCCGAGCTCGGAGATGTGGGGCAGGTGTCGTGGCCGGTGCCCGAAGCGGTGGCCGACGACGACCCCGGGGACAGTGGCACCGCCATGACGGGGTGCTGACCCTCACCGTTCTCGGATGCGACGGCAGCCACGCCGGCGCCGGGGGAGCGGCCAGCGGCTACCTGGTGCGGTCGTGGACATCGAAGACGACGGTCTGGCTCGACGCCGGGCCCGGGACGTTCGCCAATCTGCAACGGTTCTGCGATCCGGGCACGCTCGACGCCATCGTGCTCTCCCACGAGCACACGGACCACTGGAGCGACGTCTCCGGATTCGTGACCGCCGCCCATCACACCCTCGGATGGACGCGTGATCCGGTTCCCGTGCTCGCCGCGCCGGGGATCGAGGCGCGTCTCGGAAAGGACACGGAGGGGATCCTCGACTGGCGGACGGTGGGCGACGGTGACGGGGCCGACGTCGGCGCGATGACGATGACGTTTTCGGCCACCGATCACGGTCCGGTGACGCTGGCCGTGCGTCTCGATGGAGACGGGAGCGCCCTCGGCTACTCTGCCGATTCTGGGCCCGGGTGGTCGTTGGAAGCCCTCGGGAGCGGCCTCGACCTCGCCCTGTGCGAGGCGACGTATACGAAGGACCACGAAGGGACGGCGCAGCACATGAGTGGACGGCAGGCCGGGAGCACGGCGAAAGCGGCGGGGGCCCGGCGGTTGGTGGTGACCCACCGGTGGCCCACGATCGCCGCCGGCGCCGTACGGGCCGAGGCGGCCGACGCCTTCGGAGGTCCCGTGGGGCAGGCGGCGGTCGGACGCGGGTACTCGTTGTGAGCGCCGCCGGCGATCCCCGGGCCCGACGGAAGGACGGCCGGGGCGTGGACGACCTGAGACCCGTGAGTTTCGTGCGCGACTTCACCGAGTTCGCCCCCGGATCGGTGCTCGTCTCGATGGGGAAGACCAAGGTGTTGTGCACGGCCTCGGTCGAGGACCGGGTGCCGCCGTGGATGCGGGGAACGGGAAAGGGATGGGTCACGGCCGAATACTCGCTGTTGCCCGGCTCCTCGGCCGAGCGGATCGGGCGCGAGGCGGCCAAGGGGAAGCAGTCGGGGCGGACGCAGGAGATCCAGCGGCTGATCGGTCGGTCCTTGCGGGCCGTGACCGACATGGTGGCCATGGGCGAGCTGCAGGTGACGGTGGACTGCGACGTGCTGCAGGCCGACGGCGGGACGCGGACCGCCTCCATCTGCGGGGCCTACGTGGCGTTGCACGACTGCTTCAGCCGGTTGATGCAGAAGGGACAGTTGTCGAGGAACCCCCTCGGTGACTCCTGTGCCGCGGTGTCCGTGGGGATCGTCGACGCCGTCTGCCTGTTGGACCTCGACTACTCCGAGGACTCGCGGGCCGAGGTCGACATGAACGTGGTGATGACCGGCTCGGGCCGGTTCATCGAAGTCCAGGGCACGGCCGAGGGGATGCCGTTCTCGCGGGGCGAGCTCGAAGAGTTGCTGGGCCTGGCCGAGCACGGGATCGCCACCCTGCTCGACGAACAGAAGGCCGTGCTGGCCGAGGCGCCCGCACCGCGGTGACAGGCGGCGGCAACGGGACGCGGTCGGCCCGGTCCGGCAACGGCGGCCCCCTGCAGGTGGTGCTGGCGACGGCCAACGCCGACAAGGCCAAGGAGATCATCGCCATCATGTCCGAGACGGCCGGGGCGGCTATTGAGCTGCGACCGCGCCCCGACGACGTGGCCGAGGTCGACGAGACGGGCGAGACGCTGGAGGAGAACGCCCGGCTGAAGGCCATGGCGTTGGTCGGGGCCACCGGGATGGTCGCCATCGCCGACGACACCGGTCTCGAGGTCGACGCCCTGGGCGGCGCCCCTGGTGTGCTCTCGGCTCGTTTCGCCGGTGCCGGGGCGAGCTATGCAGACAACGTGACGAAGCTCCTCGACGAGCTGGACCGGGTGGCGGCCGTCGGTCCGCAGGCCCGCCGGGCCCGTTTCCGGACGGTGGCCATCGCCTGTTTTCCCGACCGCGGGGACATGGTGGCCCACGGCGTGGTCGAGGGCGTCATCGCCGACGAGCGGCGGGGGACAGGCGGGTTCGGCTACGACCCTGTGTTCGTGCCCGACGGAGGCGACGGTCGGACCTACGCCGAGATGACGATGGGGGAGAAGAGCGCTTTGTCGCACCGGGGGAAGGCCTTCCGGGCCCTGGCCACCGGGCTCAGCTGACCGGCGGCGTTTCGACCCCAAAGAGCGGCCCCCGCTACGGTGTCACGCTGAACCAGATCCTGCGCACCGTCGCCCGCGGGCGCTGCGCCCTGCCGTGGAGGAGACGATGGCCGAGGTCGACCTGAAGAAGCTGATCGGGAAGCCGATGAGCAAGTCCACCGTGGTCGTCGAGCGCGGCCCGGTTTCTAACTTCGCCACCGCCGTGTGTGACCGCAACCCCGTCTACCGCGATCCCCGGGCAGCGAAGGAAGCCGGGTTCGACGCCATCCCCGCCCCTCCGACCTGGCCGTTCGTGATGCAGGCGTGGGGCGAGTTTACCGAGGTCCAGCCGGGCGACAAGCCCAAGGCCAACGCCATGGCCGACGTGATCGGCCCGTTGATGGCCGGGGGCGGTCTGATCCTGCACGGCGAGCAGGAGTTCACCTACCACCGGCCTGTCTTCGTCGGTGACGTCCTCGAGGGTGAGGGCACGGTGGTGGACGCCTATGCCAAGGAGTCCAAGGGACGGACGATGACGTTCATCGTGACCGAGACCGTGTGGAAGGACGCCACCACCGGGGAGCCGGTGGTCAGCTCCAAGTTCAACCTGATCCACCGGGGCTGACAACCTCATCCACCGGGGCTGAGCGCATCGGTCAGCATGGGGGGATGAAGTCAGCGCGGCGCGATTCGATCCTCGGTCCCGGGCGGCGGCGGCTCACCGCCGGGATGGTGCTGGTGGTCTCGTTCATCGCCTTCGAAGCCATCGCTGTGGCCACCGTTCTGCCGGTGGTGGTGCGTCATCTGGGCGGGATCCGGCTCTACGGATGGGCCTTCAGCGCCTTCATGCTGGCCCAGCTGGTCGGCATCGTGGTGGCCGGGCCCCTGGTCGACCGGATCGGGATGCTGCGGCCGACTCTCGTGGCGGTGGCGCTCTTCTCGGTGGGCCTGGCCATCGACGGGGCCGCACCCAGCATGGTCGTGCTGGTGAGCGGCCGGGTGGTGCAGGGCGCCGGTGCCGGCGTGCTGGTGGTGGCCCTGAACGTGCTCGTGGGGCGCGGCTATCCGCCCTCCCTGCGGCCCCGGGCTTACGCCGCGATGTCCACGGCCTGGGTGATCCCCGGGGTGGTCGGTCCGGCCGTGGCCGGCCTCGTGGCCGAGGATCTCAGCTGGCGGGTGGTGTTCCTTGCGATCATCCCGGCCACGATGGCCGCTGCCGCCATCGCCCTCCCTGCCATCGCCCGGGCCGACAGCGCCCAGGCCGACATCGCCCGGGCCGACAGCGCCCAGGCCGGTTCCGACGAGGAGACGGTGGCGGCGGGCCGGCCGGCCGGCGTGGGCACGGCCGTGGCGCTGGCCGGGGGGACGGCGCTCGTGATCGAGGCTTTGAGCTCGCGGCGAATCGTGCTGTCGCCGGTGCTCGGGGTCGTGGGCCTGGTCCTGGTCGTTCCCGCCCTGCGGGCGGTGATCCCCCGCCGGTCCGGTCCCCGGACGACCGAGGGGAGACAGCTCGGGACCATGGGGGTGGCGGCGCTCGTGAACCTCGCCTTCTTCAGTGCCGAGGCTTTTCTGCCGCTGTCGTTGACGTCGTTGCATCACCGGAGCGTGACCGAGGCCGGCGTCGTGCTGACGGTGGCGGCGCTGACGTGGACGGCCGGTTCGTGGGTGCAGGCGCGCTACGTGTCCGTCGTGGGGCCGCGTCGGCTGTGTGCCGTGGGACTGGCGTTGGTGGCCCTCGGGATCGGCGGGGTGTTCACGCTCGACTGGTCAACGACGGCGTGGTGGGTCGGTTTCGTGGCGTGGGGTGTGGCCGGCGCCGGGATGGGGCTGTCGTATGCGACGACGACGCTCGTCGTTCTCTCGAGCGCCGGGGCCGGACGACAGGGTGGGCCGATCGCCGCCATGCAAGTGCTGGTGACGTTGGGGGTGGCCTTCGGTGCCGGGGTGGGTGGTGCCGCGCTGGCCCTTTCGATCGCCCTCGGTCACGGACGGGCCCCGGGGCTGCGGGCGCTCGACGCCGCCGCCGTGGTGGCCGCCCTGGTCGGGCTCTGTCTGACGGTGACCATTCCCCGGGTCGTGCCGAGTGCCGGGGCCCGGGTGCTTCCCGAGTCGCCGAGCGGACGCGTGGTAGAAACGGCGCCGTGAAGACCTCCCTGCTCACGGGCGCACAGTGGGCCGCGGTCCTGCGGATCGGGCTCGGCTTGTGGTGGCTCGAGAGCTTCCGGCACAAGAACCTGGAGGCCTGGATCAAGCGGCAGGCCGGGATCAACTGGGCCGCCGACATAGCCGGCAAACACAAATTTGCGATCGTCGGCAAGGGCTTCAACGCCGTGGTGAAGCCCCATCCCAAGGCGATGACGTGGGTGGTGCTGATGAGCGAGCTGTCGCTCGGCCTGGGGCTGACACTCGGCTTCTTGACGCCGATCGCCGCCTTCGGCAGCATCGCGCTGAACCTCCTGTACTTCGTGCTGATGATCCACGACTGGGCCGAGCAGGGTCAGAACGCCATGATGGTGCTGGCGGCCGTGGTGATCCTCGGTCTGCACGGGTGGCAGGTCTGGTCGATCGACCACCTCATCGGGATCTTCTAGGGGCTGATCGAGATCTTCTCCGGCTGAGACGGGCTCGGCGAGCCGGTGTCGGGGCGCCGGCCGTGGTGGCCCGTGGTCGTGGCCCCGGCGTAACGTGTTCTAGTTCCGTCGGCACCCGGTTCGGAGTCCGATGGTCACGTCCGGGTGGTCCCCGGCGGACGCGCCCGACAAGACAGCGCCCGACAAGACAGAAGGTGGACAGATGCCGATCGGGATCGGGGAGGACCACGAGGAGCTGCGGCGGACGGTGCGGCGGTGGGTCGAGAGCCGCTGCCCACCGGAGGTGCCGCGGGCCCTGCTCGACGCCGAGGCCGAGACGCTGCCACCGTTCTGGGACGAGCTCGCCGGCCAGGGGTGGCTCGGGATCCACGTGGCCGAGGAGCACGGCGGGCAGGGCTTCGGTCTGATGGAGCTGGCCGTGGTCATCGAGGAGCTGGCCCGGGCGGCCGCGCCCGGCCCGGTGGTCCCGACGATGTTGGCCGCCGCCGTGCTGTCGCGGTCGTCGGACCCTGCCGACGCCAAGGAGCTGCTTCCCGGTCTGGTGGACGGCAGCCTGCCGGCGGCCGTGGCCCTACCCGGCAGCGGGTCCCTGAGCGCCTCGGTCGGCGACGACGGGACGCTGACGCTCTCGGGCACGGTACGGCCGGTGCTGGCCGCCGGCGCCGGGGCCCGGGTGCTCATCGTGCCCGCCCACACGGCCGAGGGGGCGGGCGAGTCGATGTGGTGCGTCGTGGCGCTCGATGGCCCCGCGGTGACGGTGCTGCCGCTGGCCAGCTTGGACCTGACCCGGCGGGTCGTCGCCGTGCAGGCGACCGGGGCCGTGGTCGCCCCCGAACGGCGGTTGGCCGGGGTGACGACTCGGCTCGTGCGGGAGCTGGCGCTCACCGTGGCCGCGGCCGAGTGCGCCGGAGGAGGACGGTGGTGCCTCGAGACGGCCACCGAGCACGCCAAGGACCGGCGGCAGTTCGGTCGACCGATCGGGCAGTTCCAGGCCGTGAAGCACCGGCTGGCCGACATGCTGGTGTCGGTCGAGCAGACGACGGCGGTGGCCTGGGACGCGGCCCGAGCGGCCGACGGCGACGATGCCGACCAGGCCGGGCTGTCGGCCGTGCTGGCCGGGGCGGTGGCCCTCGACTCCTACGTGGAGAGCGCCAAGGGATGCGTGCAGGTGCTCGGGGGGATGGGCTTCACGTGGGAACACGATGCTCACATCCACCTGCGCCGGTCCCTCTCGCTGCGGCAGCTGATGGGGGGATCCGCCGCGCTGCGGACCGAGGCCTCGCGGGCCGCACTGGCCGGGAGCCGGCGGGTGCTCGCCACCGAGCTGCCGGGCGACGCCGAGTCCCTGCGGGGGGAGATCCACGATCTGGTGGCCCGGGTCGCCGCCACCGACGACCACCGCGAACGGCGACGGCTGATGGTCGAGAACGGGTTGCTCGCCCCGCACTGGCCCGTCCCGTACGGACGGGGGGCGGGAGCGGTGGAGCAATTGGTGATCGACGAGGAACTGGCCGCCGCCGGCGTGGTCCGGCCGTCGATCGCGGTGGGGGCGTGGGCGCTGCCCACGATCATCGCCCACGGGACGACCGAGCAGCAGGAGCGGTTCGTGGGGCCGACGCTCGAGGGCAGGATCGGCTGGTGCCAGCTGTTCAGCGAGCCCGGGGCGGGGAGCGACCTGGCCGCTCTGTCCACGCGGGCGATGAGGGTCGAGGGCGGCTTCGTGGTGAACGGCCAGAAGGTGTGGACCACGATGGCCCGCAAGGCCGACTGGGGGATCTTGCTCGCCCGGAGCGACCCCGAGGCGACGAAGCACGAGGGGATCACCTATTTCCTGCTCGACATGACGAGCGAGGGGATCGAGGTCCGGCCGCTGCGGGAGATCACCGGGGCGGCCATGTTCAACGAGGTCTTCTTCACCGACGTCTTCATCCCCGACGACTGCGTGGTGGGCGAGGTGAACGGGGGATGGCGACTGGCGCGGACCACGCTGGCCAACGAGCGGGTGTCGATGTCGTCGGGAGCCACCTTCGGGTTCGGGATCGAGTCGATGCTCGGTGCGCTCGAGGGCGGCCCCTGGGCCGGTGACGCCGTGGTTCTCGATCAGATCGGGGCGCTGATGGCCGAGGCCCAGTCCATCGCCCTGTTGGGGGCGCGGACCACGCTGCGGTCGCTGTCGGGGGTGGAGCCGGGACCCGAGGCCAGTGTGCGGAAGCTGCTGGGCGCCGAGCACGAGCAACGGGTGCAGGAGCTCGGGTTGGTGCTGCTCGGGGCGGAGGGGGCGTCGACCGAAGGGGAAGGGGCGCAGTGGAGCCGGGGGTTCCTGTCCACCCGGTGCCTGACGATCGCCGGCGGGACGAGCGAGGTACAGCGCAACGTGATCGGCGAGCGGATTCTCGGGTTGCCACGCGACCCCGAGCCGGGCCACTGACGCTCGGCGGGGCCCCGACGACGGCTTGACAGCGCCGGGGCGCGGCCCGCAAGCTGCGGCGGCCGGAGGTCCGACGTCCGGCGATCGTCCCAAGGGAGGAAAGAGACATGGCCGGCGGCACACTGCATTTCGAGGACGTGAAAGAGGGCGACGAGGCTCCAGTGACGAGCCACACGCTCACCCGGACGGACCTGGTGCGGTACGCGGGGGCGTCGGGGGACTACAACCCCATGCACCACGACGAGATCGCCGCCACCGCGGCGGGGCAGCCCAGCGTGTTCGGGCACGGGATGTTCTCGATGGGGCTGCTCGGCACGGCGCTGACCGACTACGTGGGGGCCGGCAACGTGCGGCACTACCAGGTGCGGTTCAGCCGGCAGACGTGGCCGGGCGAAGAGCTGTCGACAAGGATCGTGGTGACGGGCAAGCGGATCGAGGAGGCCGGCCACCTGGTCGACCTCGAGTGCACGTTGGCCAACGGCGACGGCGAAGTGAAAGTGGTCGGCGAGGCCACAGCGGTGCTGCCCAGCCGGGGTTGACCAGCCGGGGGTGACCAGCCCCGGCCTCCTCCCTTCGGTCAGAAGGCGCCGAAGGGAGGCACGCTCGACTTGTGGTTCTTGAAGAGCGTCGACTTGTTGTCCGCCAGTTCCTTCGGGGTCCAGCGGCTGTCGCGCTTCAACTCACCGGCCGGCTGCCAACCCTGCATGACCCAGACCGATCCGCCGTAGACGACGAAGTTCTGGCCGTTGACATCGGCCGCATCGGGGCTGGCGAGGAAGACGACGAGGGGAGCGACGTTCTCGGGGCCGAAGGCGTCGAACTTGCCTTCCTCGGCCTTGGCCATCTCACCGAAGAGGTCCTCGGTCATGCGGGTACGGGCCCGCGGGGAGATGGCGTTGACAGTGACGCCGTAGCGATCGAGCTCGCGGCCCAAGACGATGGTCATGGCGGCGATGCCGGCCTTGGCGGCGCCGTAGTTGGCTTGACCGGCGTTGCCGAAGAGGCCCGCTTCCGACGCTGTGTTGACGATGCGGCCGGTCACCTCTTCGCCCGCCTTGGAACGGTTGCGCCAGTGGATGGCGGCGAAGTGGGAAGGGGCGAAGTGCCCCTTCAGGTGGACGCGGATGACGTCGTCCCAGTCGGACTCGTCCATGTTGAACGACATCTTGTCGCGCAGGATGCCGGCGTTGTTGACCAGGATGTCGAGCTGACCCCAGGTGTCGACAGCCTGGGTGACCAGGTTCTCGGCGCCGGTCCAGGAGCTGACGTCGTCGGAGTTGAGCGCGGCGTCGCCACCGGCCGCCTTGATGTCGTCGACCGTCTGCTGGGCGGGGTGGATGTCGGCCCCGGCCCCGTCGCGCGCCGCACCGACGTCGTTGACGATCACCTTGGCGCCCTCGGAAGCGAGGAGAAGGGCCTCCGCCCGTCCGATGCCACGGCCCGCGCCCGTGACGATGGCGACCTTGCCGTCGAGCATGCCCATCAGGTGTCCTCCTCAGTCGTCGCGCCACTGCCACCGGCGCACCGATGGCGCCACGTTGACGCCGGCTCGGTAACCCGGGCAGCATGGCCGATGGCCCGCGCCAGGGTCAACACGGGCGGAGGCGTGGGACCACGACGGCTGCCCCCTCGAAGGCTGGAGAAGATCGCCATGGCCACCCGCTACGACCTACCCACCCCCGACGAGTTCACCCAGCCCTGGTGGGACGCCGTGGCCGAGGGGCGGCTGGTGATCTCGAGGTGCAGCAGCTGCGGGGAGGCCCACTACTACCCCCGGCCCTTCTGCCCCCGGTGCGGGGGCGACGGGGTGGCGTGGGAGGACGCCAGCGGCCGGGCCACGCTCTACACCTGGTCGGTCGTGCACCAGAACGACCTGCCCCCGTTCAACGGGAAGGTGCCGTACGTGGCGGGCGTGGTCGACCTCGAGGAGGGCCCGCGGATGATGACGAACGTGGTCGGTTGCGGCTTCGAAGAGCTGCGGGTGGGAATGGCGCTCGAGGTGGACTTCGAGGACATCGGTGAGGGATTCCACATTCCCGTCTTCCGGCCCGGCTGAGGCTGAGCCGTGAGCGGAGCCGAGGGCCGGGTGGCGCTCGTCACCGGGGGGAGCCGGGGGATCGGGCGTGCCTGCGCGATGGCACTGGCGAGAAGTGGGTGCGACATCGCCGTGAATTACCGCCGCGACGCCGATGCCGCCGAGGAGACGGTGCGAGCCGTCGAGGCCATGGGCCGGCGGGCGGTGTCGTATCGGGCGTCGGTGGCCGTGTTGGAGGACGACGAAGAAATGGCCGTGTCGGTGCTCGACGACTTCGGGGTGATCGACATCCTCGTGCACGCGGCGGGGATCGCCAGTCGGGGCGCATCGGTGGTGAAGACCGATCCGGACGAGCTCGACCGGGTGTTGCGGACCCACGCGGTGGGTGCCCACCATCTGTGCCGTCTGCTCGTTCCCGCCATGCGGAAACGGCCCCGGGGTGACGTGGTGTTCATCTCGAGCGTGGCCACCCGACTGCTCGCTGCCAACGGCGCCCCCTACAACATGGCCAAGGCGGCGCTCGAGGCGTTGGCCATGACGCTGGCCAAGGAGGAGTCGCGGCACGGCATCCACGTGAACGTGGTGGCCCCCGGACTGGTCGACACCGAGATGGGCCGGCGCCTGGTGAGGGGGGCGATGGGGATCGATGACATCTCGAG
>DATNJD010000111.1:0-5215 GCA_035604075.1 Acidimicrobiales bacterium | reverse complement strand
CTTGCCCATGGCGTCGCCGGTGATCATCACCATGTTGATCTTCTCGCGCTCGATGATGGACCAGATCTCGTGTGGGTCGAACTTGGCCACGAGGACGATCCGGTTCCCGGTGAAGCTCTGTCCCATCACCCCCCACTGGGTGGCTCCGTGCATCAGGGGGGCGACGGGAAGGAAGCTGAGCGCCCCGCCTTGGGCCCGGCCCTTCTCGACCATCTGCTCGGGCCGCTCCATGCGGGTGCCCGTCATGGCGTCGATTCCTCCACCCAGGGCGAAGAAGACGTCCTCGTGTCGCCAGACCACGCCCTTCGGCATGCCCGTGGTTCCCCCCGTGTAGAGGATGTAGAGATCGTCGCCCGAGCGTGGCCCGAAGTCGCGCTCGGCTGCGCCCGACTCGAGCGCCTCCTCGAATCCGACGGCGTCGGGGGAGGGGTCGGGCTCTTGGCTGTCGTCGTCGATGACGATGACGTGGCGCAACGCCGGCAGCTCCGGCAAGAGCGCGGCGACACGGGGCGAGAACTGTCGTTGATGGACCAGAGCGACCAGATCGGCATTGGCGAAGAGGTAGCGCAGCTCGTCGTGGACGTAGCGGTAGTTGATGTTCACCCAGACGGCGCGGAGCTTGAAGACGGCCCACAACGTCGTCACCCACTCGGTGTTGTTCAGCGCGTAGATGCCGACGTGGTCGCCCGGGCCCACGCCGTGGGCGGCGAGATGGTGGGCGAGGCGATTGGCCCGCGCCTCCATCTCGGCATAGGTGAGGCGGTGGCCCTCGGCCACGAGGTACTCACGATCGGGGAAGGCGTCGGCGGCAGCCTCGAAGAGGTCCGCGAGGTTGAATTCCATCCCCCCCAAACTAGAACAAGTTTCGATCCGCGGGACAAAGGGCCGGGATGAGCGGAGGGCCGGCGAAGAGCGCGGGAAGGAGGCGCCGGGAAGGAGGCGCCGGGCCGGAGGCGCCGGGCCGGAGGCGCCGGGCCCGGTCAGCTCAGATGGGGCCGGTCACGCTCCTCGGCCAGCGCCGCGGTCACGGCGGTGGCGATGCCGGGTCCGTCGAGCCCGAGGTCCGAGAGGATGAGATCCGGCTTCCCATGAGCCAGATACGAGCGGGGGACACCCAGGATCCGCACGGCGGGCCGGGGGTGCTCCCCGGGGGGCAGGCCACGCATGGCGTCGAGGAGGAACATCCCCGCGCCCCCCAGACGGATCCCGTCCTCCACGGTGACCACGAGCCCATGGGCGGCGGCGTCGTGGAGCATGGCCGGATCCGGAGGCGACACCACTCGGACGTCCCACACGGTGGCGTCGACTCCGTCGGCGGCTAGCTTGGCCGCCGCCTCCTCGGCCGCCTCGACCATCTTGCCCACGGCCAGAAGTGCCACCGTCCCGTCGCCACGGTGCACGACCCGGGCCGACAGGCCGTGACCGATGGCATCGGCCTCGACATGACGGGCCGGTGTCTTCGGGAAACGGATCACCGAGGGGCCGTCGAGGGAGAGGGCGGCATCGAGCATGGGCGCCACCTCGGCCGCCGAGGACGGGGCGAAGACGGTCATCCCCGGTATGGAGAGGGCGAGTGACAGGTCGAGGATGCCGTGATGGCTGGGCCCGTCGTCTCCGGTGATCCCGGCCCGGTCGAGGACGAAGACCACGGGGAGGCCGTGCAGGCCGACGTCCAAGTTGGCCTGGTCGAAGGCGCGAGTGAAGAACGTCGAGTAGACGGCCACGACTGGGCGCAATCCCGCCATGGCCATGCCGGCCGCGGCGGTCACGGCGTGCTGCTCGGCGATCCCGACGTCGAGAAAGCGGTCGGGGTATTTCTCCTCGAAAGGCAGAAGGCCGGTCGGTCCCGGCATGGCGGCGGTGATGGCGAAGACGTCGGGGTCGCGCCCGGCGGCGTGGAGGATGGCCTTGGTGAAGGCGTCGGTGTAGGACTGCGGCGCCACGGAGGAATCGGCTCGGCGGGTGATGGGCTGGACCTTGAAGTCGTGCAGCCGTTGGATCTCGTCCTCCTCGGCGGGACCGTAGCCACACCCTTTCTGGGTGAGCACGTGCACCACGATGGGTCCGTCCCACTCGGCCGCGTGGGCGAACGCCTGCTCCATGCCGGCGATGTCGTGGCCGTCGATGGGTCCGGCGTAGCGGACACCGAGGGCTTCGAAGAAGCGGTGGGGCGTGACGACCTCGCGCACGGCCAGGGCCAGGCCGTGGACGCCCGAGTAGGCCACGCCGCCGAGGCCGGGGATGCCCCGCAGGAGGTGGCGGATCCGCTCGCGGGCGTGCACGTAGGAGGGGTTCAACCGCAGATGCGTCAGTCCCGACGACAGCTTGGAGACGGTCGGAGCGTAGGAGCGGCCGTTGTCGTTCAGCACGATGACGACCCGGCTGTTGGCGTGCCCGAGGTTGTTGAGCGCCTCGTAGGCCATGCCCCCGGTGAGGGCGCCGTCGCCGAGGACGGCGACCACGCGGCGTTCGTCTTCACCCCCGAGGTGGAAGGCGGTGGCGATGCCGTGGGCGTAGCTCAAGGCGGTCGACGCGTGGCTGTTCTCCACCCAGTCGTGCTCGGACTCGGCGCGCGACGGGTAACCGGACAGGCCGCCGGCCTGCTTCAGGGAGCCGAACGACCCTTGGCGGCCCGTGACCAACTTGTGGACGTACGCCTGGTGGCCGGTGTCCCACAGGATGACGTCGCGCGGCGAGTCGAAGACCCGGTGCAGCGCCAGGGTGAGCTCCACCACGCCCAGGTTCGAACCAAGGTGGCCACCGGTGGTCGTGACCGTCTCCACGATGAACGAGCGGATCTCGGCCGCCAACTGGTCGAGTTGCTCATACGTCAAGCGACGCAGATCGGCAGGGTCGTGGATGGAGTCGAGGAGCATGGGCATCGGTGGGGTCGGGGACGAGCGCGGGCGCCGTACCGTCACGCTACCGCGGACGGCCGAGTGGGGATCAGCGCCAGGATCACGGCGGCCGAGGCGGCGAGGCCCGAGAGCAGGAACAGTCCCGTGCTCAGGCCGGCCCGGTCGGCCACCCAGCCGACCAGGGCCGGACCAGCGACCCAGCCTGCGTACCCGGCGGCCGTGAGGGCGCCCACCAGGGCCGCCGGCGAGACCGTGTCGTTGCGGGCCGGCGCTGCTCCGGGACCGGGTGAACGCACCGATGCCGAGCCGAGGGCCACCGTGGTGGCCACGGCCATGACCAGCGGCCAGCACAAGGAGATGCCCCCCGCCGCGAGGGCGAGCCCGATGGCGGCGGTGGCCGCATGGTCCGATCCCGCCTCCACGGCCAGCCCTGCGGCGGCGACGGCGGCACCGATGACGAGCCCCCAGCGCGCCCCCATTCGGCCGATGTGCCCACCCGCTCCACCGCGGGTGAAGACGGCGATGGCCTGACCCATGCAATAGGCGCCCGCCCCCAGGAGGACCCCGGCGGCGAGATGGGTCCGGAGGAACAGCACGCCCCAGGTGTCGATCCCTCCTTCGACCATGGCGGTGACGGCGAACACGACGGCCAAGACCACGAGGTGCTGGGACCGGATGGCCGCGAACGACCGCAACCAGCCGGCGCGCTGGTGACGTCCCGCGCCGCTCGGATCGACAGCCACGTCGGCGACGACACTGTGGTCGACGGTCCCGGGCAGGGTGGCGCCGCGGGTCCGGGCGGCCAGGACGAGACCGCCGACACCGACGGCGGCCCAGGCCCAGCGCCACGACAACCCGGCTCGGAGGAGGACCCCGGCGACGCCCGCCCCGATCAGGGCCCCGGTGTTGAAGAGGGCATGGAAGCGCATCATCCGGGCCGCGTCGCCGGCCACGCCGGCGGCGGCGGCGGCGTTCATGGCCATGTCGACCAGACCCGCCGCCGTCATGGTCAGGACAAAAGTGACGACGAAGGGTGCGCCCTCGGCCACGCCGGCCGCGGCGAGCGAGGCCACCCCCCACCCCACCAGCGTCCGACTGAGGAATCGCGCCGTGCCCCAACGCTCGGCCAAGCCACCGCTGGCCGCCGCCGCCAGGCCGCCGGCGCCGATCGATGCCGACAGCAGAAGGCCCAGGCGCCCGGCCGACAGGTGGAGGCTGTGTTCGATGTTGGTGGCGGCCACGGCCCACGTGCCCCAGAAGATCCCGAAGGTCACGAACGTGGCGCGCACCGGTCGCAACGTCTCGGGTCCCATCGGGGAAGCTTCGCACGACCGTACGGCGCCGCCCTCCGAGCGTTGCCGAGACGGGCGCCCGGTCGACCCGCCGACAGGAAAAGCGCGCTCCGAGGCTGTCGGCGAGGCAGAATGCCATCATCCAGACGGCCGCCGGTCCGGCGGCATGTGAGGGGAGATCGTGATGCAGGCGAACGTCAACGGAACGACCATGCCGGTCCTCGAGATGATGCTCGACCCGGGCGAGGCTCTGATCTCGACCCACGGCGACCTGTCATGGATGACCGCCAACATGCAGATGTCGCAGACGGCCAACACGGGTGGCAGCGGGGGGCTGATGGCGGGGCTGAAGCGCGCCGTGGGTGGCGGTGGGATCATGCTGACCCGCTATGAGGCGGTGGGTGGTCAGGGCATGGTCACCTTCGCCAGCAAGCTTCCGGGCCGGATACTGCCCATCGAGATCGCCCCGGGCCAGGGCTACCTCGTCCACCGGCACGGCTGGGTGTGCGGGACACCGGGAATCCCCCCCACCATCGGTCTGCAACAGACCTTCAAGGGCGGTCTCTGGGGTGGTGACGGGTTCATCCTGCAGCGGCTCGAGGGTGAGGGAAAGGCCTGGATTGAGCTGTCCGGTGAGATCGTGACGTACGAGTTGGTGTCGGGGCAGACGCTGCTCGTGCACCCGGGTCACGTCGGGATGTTCCAGGACAGTGTGAACTTCCAGGTGATCCGGCTCCCCGGCATCGCCAACCGGTTCATGGGTGGCGACGGGCACCATCTCGTCCAGCTCACCGGTCCCGGCAACATCTGGCTGCAGAGCATGCCCCTGCCGGTCCTGGCCCAGGCCCTGTCGGAGTACATGGCCACCGACGACCGGCGCGATGCCGTGGGTGGCGGTGTCGTCGGGGGAGTTCTCGGAAACGTCCTCGGGCGAGGCGTCTGACGGCACCACCGGGTGGCGGCCGGCCGGGATGGCCCGCCACCGAAGCCGGGGTCAGCGGGCCCGGGAGAGGAAATCCTCGACGTTGACGACCACGCGGGTGACGCGGCCGGCGCCGACCAGCC
>DATNJD010000110.1:0-4111 GCA_035604075.1 Acidimicrobiales bacterium | reverse complement strand
TTCCGTGCCCGGCTGACCCGCCGTGACGGTCGCAAGCTTCTGATGGCTGGAACGGCCCAGCACGGAGACACGCTCCTGGCCGAAGCCGAGGCTCTCTTCGTGGCCGTCGATCCTGAACGGTTCGCCGCCGGTCAGGGCTGATCCGGCCCCTCCCCGTTCTCACCGGGGTGAGTCGAGCACCGATCGATCGCCCGCCCGCAGGCCTTCGATGATCCGGCGGTAGGCACCGGCCGCATCGTCACCCATGGAGTCGGTGTCGAGAATCCGAAGTCCCCGTTCGCGATCGACGCCGTGGATCCCGAAACGGGGTTCGTAGCTGCCCCACTCGTAATTGTCGGCCAAGGTCCAGTGGTAGTAGGCGCCGATCGGCACACCGGCGTCGATGGCACCGATCATGCACGACAGGTTCTCCCGCAGATAGCGGATGCGATCCCACCCGTCGAGCCGGGGATACGACCGTCCCCGGCGCACCCTGTTGCAGATCCCGTTCTCGACCATCCACAGGTCGAGTCCCGTTGTGGCGTTGGCCCGGCAGTACCGGGCCAGCCCGGCCGGGAACACCCTGTCGTCCCACAACTGTCGTGCCGGTGCCCACGACCGACCTCCGGCCGTCGGGGCGCCGGGAAGGCGGAGGTGGTGGGACGAGACGGGGTCGTAGTAGTCGATGCCCACGACGTCGAGAGTGCAAGCGTGGCTGCTGGTGGCGATCGCCTCGAGCGAGTGGCGGAAGCCTTCGGTCGGCCTCGCCACCACGCGTCGCCCCAGGCGCCGGAGCAACGTCTCCACCGGATCGGGGCCCGGTAGGGCCCCATACCATGCCGCTCGGCGTTCGGCGATGTATGCGTCCACATCGGCCGATCCCACTCCGGCACGGCGCGACAACAGGAGGTCGACGAGGAGGCGGTCGAGCTCGTACACGCTGACCGACGTGTTGTTTGTCGTCACGGTGGCGTCCGGCTGCAGTCGGTGGAGCACGTCGTAGGCGCGCACATGGGCAGCCAGAAGGTTGTCGAACGCCCGCGTCATGTCGGGCACCGCCGCCGTGCGCCCGGGTGGGAACATACCGAGCAGGTAGGAACCCATACCCACGACGTTGATCTCGTTGAGGGTCACCCAATTCCGGCAGTGCGACGCCAGGGCACCCCCGACGAGTTCCACCCACGCGGCGAAGAGCGTCGGCGCGTCCCCCGACAACCAGAAGTCCTCGCCCAGCCAAGCCGGATGGGTGAAGTGGTGCAGCGTGACGAGGGGCTCGAGCCCGCGTTCGCGACAGGCGACGAGCACGGCGGCGTATCGGTCCAGGGCGCCGTGGTCCACGGCGCCCGGCGAGGGCTCGACTCTGGCCCACTCGATGCCCAAACGGAAGGCGTCGCAGCCCATGGCCGCCACCCGATCGAGATGCTCCTCGTAGCGATTCCAGAAGTCCACGGCGATGCCCGAGGGTTCGACGCGGCCGCTGCGTTCCCACCGGACCCAGTTGTTGGTCGGCTCCCCGGGTCCGTTGAATCCGCCCTCTATCTGGTACCCGGCGGTGGCGACGCCGAACCGGAATCCTTCGGGGAGGAGTCCCGACCGATCGACGGATCGGTCTTCAGCCGCTCGGGCGGACGGGGACACGACGCTCAGCATGACACGCCCGCGCCCACCTGCGTAACTTGGTCGTCCCGACAGAGGAGCTGAGCCCCGTGGCAGTCGATGACCGGCTTCCGGTCGTGGTGGCGACCGGACAATCCATCGAACGCCGGGAAACGGTCTCGGCTCTCGATCTGGCCGAGCGCGCCGCGCGGGCGGCGCTCGACGGCGTGCCCTCGTTGGGGGCGGCCGTCCGACAGGTCTCGATCGTGAACATCGTCTCCCCCGTCGGCCCCGCGCCGGCCGCCGACCTGGCGCACCGGCTGCACCTGTCACCGGACCGCACCGAAACGACGACGGTGGGGGGCAACTCGCCCCAGTGGCTCATCAACCGTGCCGCCGCCGCCGTCGCCGCCGGCACGGTCGACGTCGTCCTCATCGCCGGGGCCGAGGCACAGCGCTCGGCACGACTCGGCCCGCTGGACGGCGGTGACACCAGGACCGTGCAGGGACCACCGGATCCCGTCATCGGCGACGACCGGCCACCGGTGAGTGCGGCCGAGCTCCAAGCCGGCCTGATCGCCCCCATCCACCTCTACGCGATGTTCGAGAGCGTCCTCGCCCAGCGAGCGGGCCGGAGTTTCGACGAGCACCGCGCCCACCTCGGAGGTCTCATGGCCCCCTTCACCACGGTGGCCGCCACCCACCCCTACGCCTGGTTCCCCGAGAGCCGGACGCCGACCGAACTGTCGGAGATCACCGCCTTCAACCGCATCGTCTCGGAGCCGTACGCCAAGAACATGTGTGCGATGTTCACGGTCGACCAGGGGGCGGCGGTCATCGTCACCTCGTTGGCCGCGGCCCGGCGGGCCGGCGTCGACGACGGGGCCGTCTTCTGCTGGGCGGGCGCCGAGTGCAACGACGTCTGGTTCCCCGCGGCGCGCCCCGATCCGGGATCGGCGCCGGGCATGAAGGCGGCGGCGGCGGCCGCCATGGACGGGGCCGGGATGGGGATCGACGACCTGAGCGCCTTCGATCTGTACTCGTGCTTTCCCTGCGCCGTGGAGCTGGCCGCGTCGTCGCTCGGCCTGGCACTCGACGACGACCGGAATCTCACGGTCACGGGCGGTCTCCCCTATTTCGGCGGACCCGGCAACAACTACTCGCTGCACGCCGTCGCCACCATGGTCGACCGTCTGCGCGCGTCGGGAGGGACCGGGCTCGTCACCGCCCTCGGCTGGTACATGACCAAGCATGCGGCCGGCGTGTACGGATCAGACCCGCCGCCGCACGGGTGGCGGCGTGGTGAGACGGCGGCCGCCCAGAGCGTCATCGATGCCAGCGCCGTCGAGATCGCCACCGATGTCGAAGGTCCGGCCGTCGTCATCGCTTCCACCGTGGCCGGCGGACGAGACGGGGAGATCTCGGCCGCCCCGGTGATCGCCCGGCTCGACGACGGACGCCACGTGGCCGCCGCCGCCGACACCTCCGACCTGCCGTCCCTGCGGGGCCGCAATCTCGTGGGCGTCCCGATCGAGTTGCACGGCTCGCCCCTGCGCTACCGGGTCTCCGGCTGAGGCTCGGGGTCAAAGGGGGAACCCCCGGGCCGAGAGTTCAGGTGGCGGCACTGCCGGTGACGCGGCGAGACTCAGGCCCGGGCTCGACCCTCACAGGCGACACCCGGGCCGCGGTGACGGCGTCGGCACACCTCCGGCTTCGACGAAAGGGAGTAGAGATGTCAGCAGTCGAGCGTGAGCGTCGCGGACACATCGAGATCCTCACCATCAATCGACCCGAGGCCCGCAACGCCGTCAACGGCGAGGTCAGCCAGGGCATGGCCGCCGCGCTGGACGAGCTCGCCGAAGACGACGAGTGCTGGGTGGTCATCCTGACGGGATCGGGAGAGAAGGCCTTTTCCGCCGGCATGGACCTGAAGGCCTTCGCGTCGGGAGAAGGTGCACCCATCATGGGCGCCCCGGGAGGTTTTGCCGGTCTCGTCCACCGCTACTTTCCCAAGCCCATCATCGCGGCCGTGAACGGCGCCGCTCTGGCCGGAGGCTGCGAGATCATGTTGGCCTGCGACATGGTGGTGGCCGCCGACCACGCCACCTTCGGTATTCCCGAGGTCAAACGGGGGCTCCTCGCCGGCGCCGGAGGTCTGCTGCGACTCCCCCAACGACTTCCGCTCGCCATCGCCCTGGAGCTGGCCCTCACCGGTGAGCCCATCGACGCGCCACGGGCACTGGCTTTGGGTCTCGTCAACCGGGTCGTCCCGGCGGCACGGTTGATGGACGAGGCCATGGACCTGGCCGGCATCATCGCCGACAACGCCCCCCTGGCCGTCCGGTGGACGAAGAAGGTGGTCATGGGCGCGGTCAGTATCGGAGAGGACGAGGGCTGGAGGTTGAACGACGAGGCCGTCGGCGTGGTCTTCACCTCGGCCGACGCCATGGAGGGCCCCGTCGCCTTCGCCGAGAAGCGAAAGCCCCGGTGGCAGGGCAAGTAGTGACAGGGCAAGTAGTGGCAGGGCAGGTGGTCG
>DATNJD010000109.1:0-2533 GCA_035604075.1 Acidimicrobiales bacterium | reverse complement strand
ATTCGTGGTCATCGTCGTGGCCAGTCGGGCAGAACCGGATCCCACGGGTCGGCGTCCGCTGGCCGTCTACCTGTTCGGCGTCTCGTTCTTCTCGATCTTCGTCGCCCTCTTCGGAACGTTCGCCATCGTGCTCGGCCTCGTTCAGCTCATCGGCAGTCATCCGGGAGTCTCGAACGGATCCCTCCACCCCGTGGGTGACGCCGTCGCCCGGGTGGTCGTTCTCGGCGGGATCATCGTCGTTGTCGCCGTCCTGCTGTTGGTGACGATGTTGCGCCGGGGCCTGAGTCTCCCGGAACTGGCGCAGGATCCACCGGGTCCCGTACGGCGCGTGGCACAGAGCTACGCCGCCAGTGTGTCGTTCGCCTCGGTGTTGATCGGCGCCGTCTCGTTGGTCGTCTTCGTCTACGAGGTGTGCCGCATCCTCGCCCCCGGAGTCTTCGAGCTGTCGGGAAGCCGAGTCGGTGCCGCCCGTGTCCTGATCTCCTCGCTCTACCTGACGTTCGCGTCGGCGGCCATCGTGGCCTTCCACGCCCGTTTCGTCTCCAGCGGAGGAGCAGGGCGCATGGTTACCGGCTTCGACCTCGGGCCCCCGGCGGCCCCACCGCCACCGCCACCATTCATCTGACCTGACCCGCGAGGGTCATCTGACGAACTGGCTCCGAGAAGGCCGGGACATCGGCGGGGCGCCTCGGTTCACGTGCTTTCCAGGAACGCCGAGATGCCGGCATCGATGGCCGACGCCGCCTGTTCCTGCCATGCCGGACTGACGACGAGAACGGCATCGGTGGCGTTACGCATGTTGGCGCACTCGATGAGGACCTTGGGGACGGTCGTGAGGTTGAGGCCGCCGAGGTCGTCGCGGGGCTCAATGCCATCCACTCCGTCGTAATTGCTCACCGGTTCGCCGGTCCCGGCCAGGAAGCTGTCGCGGAGGTCGGTCCCGAAGACGGCCGACGATCCGATGACGCCGTTGTTGGGTCCGTCGGCGACGGGCTCGAGGATGGTGAACCCGCGACCTCCCGGCGGCCCGCCGTCGGCGTGGATGGAGAGGGCGACGTCGGCCTGGGCGTCATTGCCGATGGCCGCCCGTTCGGTCACGCACGGCCCCACGCCGGTGTTCGTGCTCCGGGTGAGGATCACGGTGGCGCCCTGAGCGCGCAGATCGGCAGCCAGGTCCATCGCGACGTTGAAGTTGAACTGGGCCTCGCTGTAGCCGCTGTCGGTAGCCGTCCCGGTGGTATCGCAGGCCTCTTCCGTCCGTCCGTTGAAGACCGGCATGTCGATGTACGAAGGATCCGACCCGTTCCCCCCGTTGTGGCCCGGATCGAGCACGACCACTTTGCCGGCGAGAGGAGCGCGACGGCCCTCGACCAACCAGTACCCGGTGGCGTGGGGGACGCGGGCGAGGCCGATGACCGGTTGAGCGAGCGATTGCCCGGCCGCCGACCCGGCGTAGCCGGCGTCGCCGAAGCAGAAGACACCGCCGTCGCTCGCCACCAACCAGTAGCCGCCGCCGTCGGGGGTGGCGGCCATGCCCACCACCGGCGCGTCGAGCCGGGTGCCTCCCGTCGACCCGTGGTAGCCGGCGTCGCCGAAGGAGAAGACACCGCCGTCGCTCGCCACCAACCAGTAGCCGCCGCCGTCGGGGGTGGCGGCCATGCCCACCACCGGCGCGTCGAGATCGGTGCCCTGGAGCGAGCCGAAGCTCCCGGCCTGGCCGAAATCGAGCACCCCGCCGGCCGTCCAACCGGCGGTCGATCCCGACAAGGACACCGGGTTGATGCCGATCAGGACCGCACACACCAACCCGGCGACCAGCCCGGCGACCACGACCGGCGCGCCCAGTGCCACCCGACGCCGGGGCCTCCGGGTCCGGGTCCGGGGAGGTATCACCGGGGGCGCCCTGGGTCGGACCCGGGCCGGCGGGCGAATCCGCAATTCGTGTGAACGTCAGGACCGGTCGGGCGGTAGTCCCTGTCGACGGGAAACGACGGAGGGCGACAACGATGACCACGATCAGGCGACGGACGGTCCGCGAGGCGGCTTCGAGGCGCGGCGGCGGACGGGACGGGAGACGACGGGCGTACGGCCGGCGGGTGGCCATCGTCGTGGGGGCCGTGCTGATGGGTGCCGGCGGGTCCGGGGCCGGGGCCGCAACGCCCACGGTGCAGGTGACGACGAACGCCGCCTTCGGAGCCATCCTGGCCAACAGCGCCGGGTTCGCCCTGTACACCCTGAACACCGACCATAACGGGCAGAGTACGTGCCACGGCGCCTGCGCGGCGGCGTGGCCGGCGTTGAACGTCCCCACCGGCACCGTCCCCACCGCCGGCCCGGGCGTGACGGGGACAGTGGGAACGGCCGTGCAATCGAACGGGACCACGCAGGTGACCTACAACGGATCACCTCTGTACACATTCGTCTCGGACACAGCGCCCGGCCAGGTCACGGGGAACAACGTGGCCGGCTTCTCCGTCGTCACGGCCGGTCTCACCACCACGACCACCACCGCGGCACCCACGCCCTCACCCAC
>DATNJD010000108.1:0-3364 GCA_035604075.1 Acidimicrobiales bacterium | reverse complement strand
CCATTCCGACGATCGGCTTGTTGAGTTGGAGGGATCCAGCCGAGCCGAAGAAGCCGGCGTCGCCGTAGTCGAAGATCCCGCCGTCGGAGGCGACCAGCCAGTAGCCGCCGGCGTCGTGGGTGAGCGCCATGCCGACGACGGGTTGGTCAAGAACGAGGTTGCCGGTGGAACCACAGAAAGGCAGGTTCCCGTAGTTGAAGACCCCACCGTCGGACGCCACCATGTCGTAGCCCGTGGGCGTGCCACTGGGCGCGTTGCACGGCACCTGGACCACCGGGGCGGGCGTGCCGGCGTCCCCCGTCAACTGGGCGTCGTGGTGGAACTGGGGCCAGGCGCCCGTCTCGTTGACGGTGGAGCCGTGGGTGCCGGCGATCTCGTAGTGCTGGACGATCCCCTGATTGTTCCTGTCGTAACCGGCGGTGGTGATGCCGATGGTCCCGTCGGCGTCGGCGGTGACGAGGGGGGAGCTTTGGAACGCGTCGATGGTGCCGTTGGGCTCGGGGAGAGAGCCCACGTCGGCGCCCGTCTTCCCGTCGAGGATGACGACGCCGGCGGTGGTCGGGACGATGACGTCCTGGTACCCGCCGCCGGTGAGGTCGGCGGTGACGACGGAGCCGTACACCGGGGCGAGCCCCGACGCGTGCCAGATGGTGGCACCGTTGGTCCCGTTGATGGCGTAGACGCTTCCACCGCGCGTCCCCTCGATGACCTGGAGCTGCCCGTTGCCCAACACGTCGGCCAGGGCGGGGCTGCTCGTGGTCACCCCGTCGAGCTTGGCCGTCCACGCGGCGCCACAGTGGGAGTTGACGGCGATGAGGTCGTTGGTCGTCGACGCCCCGCCGTAGGTGGCGCCGGTGCCGAAGGCGATGCCCACGGCGCCACCGGCAAGGAACTGCCCGACGGCGGGCGAGGACTGCACCGTCTGGTCGGTGTTGTACTCACAGACGAGGCCGCCGGCCGGGTTGCCGGTGAAGAAGTTGCCGGTGGCGCTGACCACGCGCAGCGAACCGCCATTGCCGTAGCTCTGCCCGTAGGCGAACCCGGCGGTGGAGTCGCCCCCTTCCACGATCTCGGTCCGGCCGTTGCTGTAGAGGTCGGCCAGCGCCGGGGTGGTGAAGTCGCTGTCGGCCTGGAACCACGGGAACCCGGGCAGGGTGGCGCCGCTGGCGGCGTTCATGGCGTGCTCCGCCTCACCGAGCGAGCCGGCCACGACGTCGGTGGAACCCTGGAGGTTGCCGACGGCCAGCGAGGCCTGCACGGCCGCGGCGGGGGCGGTGTCGGTCGACGGGTTCTGCACGTTGGTGAACCATTGCGTCGTCCCGCCGGGGCTGATCCCCTCGTAGCCACCGGAGGTGGGGGTGGCGGCGTTGCCGACGCCGACGAAGACGGAATCGAGGCCCGATCCGTTGACCGACGCCACCGAGGGCGACGAGTCAACCGGGACCCCGCCGGTTCGGGACGGCCATCCGGGCACGAGGCTCCCGGTGGCCAGATTGAAGGCGTAGACGTTGCCGGACCGGTCACCGACGACGACGGCGGGACCGCCGGCCAGGTTGGCGATGTTGGGCGAGGACAGCGCGATGGGACTGCCGGGGACGCCCAATCCGGCCTCGGTCCAGACGGGGAGGGTGAGAGAGACGGAGTGGGCCACGTCGACGCGCTGGACGGCACCCGACGGGAGCGCCGGGGTGGGCAGGGCCGTGACGGCCACGCCGATCAGGGAGATCGCCCCGAGCGACCTCCACGGACGACCTTGACGCATCCACCGGCCGACCGACCGCAGCGGCGGGACCAGCGGCGATCCCGTCGGCGTTGTGTTTGCGTCGTTCGTGCCTGTCTTCGGAGTCATCTACCGTCCCTCTGCCGCGTCGAATGCACCTGTCGGACTCGTGTGCTTCGGTATCGACAGCTTGACTCGGCACCTTTACGGGCCCGCTCGACCCGCTTTCGACACGTTGTCGACCCGTTGTCGACCGGCTGTCGATCCCCGTCACCTTGCCGTGACCGGGGCCCCACCAGGCGGTTTGGGCTGGTCCTCGGGCCACCACCCGTCGCCGTCCTTGACGCTTGTCACGGCGGGGACAATCCTTACCGACCGTGAAGACCTTCATGAAAGGCCTCCTGGCCCGGATCGAACGGCGCCTGTTGGCCGAGACGCACGCCCGCCTGAACGAGGTCGACGGCCGTCTCGACGAAGTCAGCGCCCGTCTCGACGAGGTGCAACGCCGGGTGGCCGAGGCGCAAGCCGTGGTCGAGGCCACGGCGGCCCGGGCGGCGACGTCCACCGAACAAACCCTCGGGGTCGTCGAATCCGACGCCCGCACGGCGCGCCGATTCGCGCAGATCGAGCGGTTGCTCGGGGCGGCGCCGCCCGGCACTCGTTGATCCCCACCGTCCGCCTGGCCGTCGACCTGCAGGCCCTGCAGATCGACGGCATCGCAGATCGGGGCATCGGCCGGTACATCGCCGGTGCCAGTGCCGCGTTGGCGCGTGTCGGCCGAGTGGCCGCCGGTCTCCTCGCTCCCGAGCTCCCCCCGCCGGCCGGCCTGCCCGTCGAGCTGTCCACCACCGGTCTGGCCCGCTTCGACTCGATCGACGAGCTCCGACGACTGCTGACCGACGGGGGGCCGATCGCCCACCACGTGCCGGCCCCGTTCCTGCACACTGGTCCCCTCGACCCGTCGGTCCTCGTCATCGCCCCCCACTGGGCCGAGGCCGGCGCCCCCCGGGTGGTGACCCTCCACGACCTGATCCCGCTGCGCGACCCGGCGCGCTACCTGCCGACGGCGGCGCACGTCGAGCGCTACCGCAGCCGGGCGTCGTGGGTGGCGGGTTCCGATCTGATCCTCACCAACTCCGAGTACACGCGCCGCGAGGCCATCGAATTGCTCGACTGCGAGCCGAGCACGGTGGTGACGGTGGGTGTCGGCGTCTCCCCCTTCTTCGCTCCGCCCGACGGCACCGACGACGAGCTCT
The DNA here is from genome assembly GCA_035604075.1 of Acidimicrobiales bacterium. Lineage (GTDB taxonomy): Bacteria > Actinomycetota > Acidimicrobiia > Acidimicrobiales > UBA8190 > Palsa-661. The sequence goes on along the minus strand of DATNJD010000108.1, from coordinate 388 downwards.
TCCGCTACTGGCTGGCCCCTGTCGAGCACCGCCCCTTCGTTCTCACCATCGGTGGCAGCGACGCCCGGAAGGGCACCGAGAGGCTCGTCGAGTCCCTGGGCCTGGTGGTGGCGGGAGGCATCGACGTGGCGTTGGTGGTGATCGGGGACCTGACGGCACCGTGGCGGCACCGGCTGACCGAGACGGCGCGGCGTGCCGGGGTGGAGGACCGTCTGTTTCTGACCGGACCGGTGGGCGACGACGTGCTGCGGGCTTCGTACCGGCGCGCCGCGGTGACCGTGACCCCGTCACTGATGGAAGGATTCGGTCTTCCCGTCCTCGAGTCGGCCGCCTGCGGGACGCCGGCGTTGGCCTCGGCCACCACGGCGCTGGTCGAAGCGGCGGCCAC
>DATNJD010000107.1:0-25939 GCA_035604075.1 Acidimicrobiales bacterium | reverse complement strand
GACCTCGTCTCTCGTCCTCGAGCCGCTCTCGAGGGCGACGTCCGGGTGGGTGAAGCGCCCGTCGGTGTGGCGCTCGTCGATCACGACACGACACTCGTCATCGCCGATTCCAATCGCTTCGCGTCGCCGGGAGCAGGAGCGAACCTGGCGGTGGTCACCGGAGCGTCGGGCGGTCATCTGGCTCTGGCCGGCTATCTGCGGTCAGGGTCCTTTCCGCGCGACATGGCGGTGAGCCCGAATGGAAAGGCTCTCCTGGTGGACAACTACGGTTCCGGCCAGGTCGAGTCGGTCGACGTGGGTGAGTTGCCGTAGCGACCGCCTCGTCCAAACTCATCGTCAGAAACAGACGGAGAGCGATCAGAGGATGGGCGCGCTTCTATACGCCGAGCTCGGTGGCGAGCTGTCGTGCTTCGGCGGCCATGGTGGACAGGTAACCGAGCATGGCCGCCCGTTCGGCGAAGAGGTGGTCGGAATCGGCGGGCGCGCCCCCGTAGACAGCGTGTTCATCGAGTGCGGCACGCCGAAGTTGATGCGGTGTCAGCCAGGACCACTTGGCGGCCATGAGGCAGATGCCGAGACGCACCGTCCGGTGGTCACCGGCCCATCCCCCGGACACGAGACCGTCGAGGTATCCCTTGGTCACCACGGCGTCGATCTGGGGAAGCAGCGAGGTCGGCAGGAGAAGGTCGCCACAGGCATCGGTCACGATGTTGCCGGCGTCACAGCCCAGGTGCCCGTGGCCCACGAAAGCCCAGTCGATGAGAACGGTGCCGCCGGAGAACGAGAAGATGTTGTTCAGCCAGGCATCGTGATGGCAGATCGTCTGGGGAAGCCGCCTCGAGACCTCGAGGATCTCCCAGCGCCGTTCTCCGAGCTCTATGAGCGACTGTCGTAGCTGCGGGGAGAAGTGACGCTCGATGAGCGGTTGGCGCCACATCTTGTCGTCATGGACCGCATCCCAACCAACGTCGTCCCACGCATGGAGTTGTGAGAGAAGCGCATCCTCGCTCCACGGGAATGCTTCTGTGGGAACCGCCCCCATCGCGTACGGGGCCTGGGCCCGCCCGAGCCGCCAACTGGCGCGTTCCAGGTGACCGACACCGAGGCGACCGCCCGAGCGACCACCGGGCCGGCCGGCCAGGTCTTCCAGCCACAGCACCACGCCGGCAGGGCGCTCGAAGAGTCCGAGCAGCTCCGGGGCGTGGACCGACGCCCGCAGGAACGGCTCCGGAACCCCCGCCTCGTAGAAGTCCGGCTCCCTCCGCCAATAGCGCAAGCGGGACGGGTCCTGAAACCCTCCCCCGACGGGATCACCGTCCCCCGACGAAATGAACTTCGCCACCGCCGATCGGGTGCTCGTGTGCACCCGGACGACTCTGGCCGTGGCCGTGCCCCGGGTGGCGTGGGGAAGTTCGTCCGCCCTCTCCACCGCACCACCGAGAACCACTCGAGCCTCGCCGGCCAGAGCGTCGGCGTCATGGGCCCAACTCACCATGCCAGTCTGGCAGGCGAGGGCGGCCGGCCTACCTCCTACCGTGCCGGTGCCGTCGATCCTTCGTCCACGGACCTATGGATCGGAGACGGTGCGGATCAGGGACCCGGTGCCCGTGTCCATTTCAGTCAGGGAATTGCCGCCCTCGTTGACGACCCAGAGGTCGCTCCCGGCCACCACCAACGCCTGCGGATTGTTGAACAGGTAGGGACCGTTCGTGTTGCACATCATCCAATTCACCGAGGGCGGTGAAACAGAGATCTGGCTCACCATCGGTGACGAGCCCCAGGGACTCACGGTGAACACGTAGCCGGCGCCGAACGCAATCGGGCCGACCATGGGCAGGTTGGTGCTGACGAGCACGTTCAGCTCGGCCAGGGTGGTCGGGGAGACTTCGGTCACCGACGACGCGCCATAGTTCGTCACCCACACGTCGGTCCCGTCGAAGGCGACGCCGGTAGGCGTGCTGAAGGCGAACGACGGTCCCGACAAGGACGCCACAAACGTCATGGCACTGGCGCTCAGAACCGTGACCGTGTCGCCGGCGCTGTTGGCCACGAAGACCTGCCCGTCGGCCACGGCGAGGCCGGTCGGCGCATCGAAGCCGAACTCCGAGCCCGAGGCGATTCCGACCAGTGCGCCGGTTGCGGTGGCGACCTCGGTCAGTGATCCGGCGCCGTTGAGAACGAAGAGGTCGGGACCGGAGGAGGCCAGGGCGACGGGATCGGCGAAGCCGTAGCCCGTGCCCCGAATGGTGCGGATGTGCTTGTGGCCGGAGGCTCTGAATTCGGTCACGGAGTTGTCGGCACTGTTGGCGACAAAGAGGTCATCTCCGACCGCGGCGATGGCCGACGGGGCGTCGAAGCCGAAACGCGTCCCCGAGATCGTGGACCGGTACGACCCATCGGAGGAGTTGATCTCGGTGACGGAGTTGTTGCCGGCATTGGTCACAAAGAGATCGGAGCCCACCAAGGCCGCTGCGGTGGGCGTGTCGAAGTCGTAGGTGTGGGCCCGCACCGTGAGGGAGCTGGCGGGAACGCCCTGGGCCGCGACCGATCCCCCCGGCACCGTGGCCACGCCAGCGACCAGAGCGCCGAGAAGAACGAGTAGTACGGCCAAACCGCGATGCCAAAGTCGGAAAGACCCGCCTATGGCTCCCATCCGTGACTCCTGATCCTTGTCACGCACCCGCACGGCCTGACTTCACCTGCGGATGACCCCCATCGATCACGGTACCACCTGGTTGGGTCGGAACATGCCTCACTGGCTGCCGATAACCGCGGCTCCGGGATCGTTGCGGTGTGCCGGGCCGGGCTCGCGCACCGCCCTTTCATCCCGTGGCATTGTCGAGCGACGGCCCAGGTGCCAAGGTGAGGAATGGCGGCGGGCGCACGCGAAAAACGGGCCACGGGGACGGTGCTTCTCCCCTTGGTGCCCATGGCGCTGCTCTTGTGCGCGCTGTCGTACGGCACCGACGCCCAGGGCGCGTTCTACGACGGTCCGTATCACGTCTTCATCGCCCTGATCGCGGCGGCCCTCCTGACGAGCCTCGTCGTCACCCGACCGTCGTCATGGATACGGGCGCTTCTGCGCGATCGCATCGTCCTGCTGGCGACGGCGCTCTCGGTCGTGACCGTGGTGAGCTCCATCGCCGCCGGGCAGCCGGCCGACGCCATCGGCACCGTCTCGCTCCTCGGGGCCATGGCCGCCTCCGTCGCCGTGGTGGCGTCGCTCGCCCCCGAACAGCGACGGCTCCTGGTGGCCGGCATCGTGGGCATCGCCGTGGTCGTCGCCCTCGTGGGTTGGGCGGCGGTGGTGGGTCGATGGCAACCCGATGCCTTGACCAGCCAGGGGCTCTGGCGCGCCGCCTCCACCCTCACCTATGAGAACGCGTTGGCCGCCTTTCTCACCGCCCCGGCCCTGCTCTGCCTCGACCGCCTCCTCACGGCCGGCGCCCCCCGGCTCGTGTGGTCCGGCGCCGCCTATCTGCTCCTGGTCGGCATCGGCGCCTCGCTCAGTCGGGGCGGCTTCCTCGGCCTCCTCGTCGGGATCGTCGTCCTCGGAGTCCTGCGCGGACCCCGTCTCCTGGCGCGGCTGCTCCCCGCCGTGGTCGGGGCCGTGGCGGCCCTTGTGTGCCTGGCCCCCGCCGTGCCGGTGGGGTCGTCCCCTCACGTCCTGCTGGCCACGGCCGGCCTCGTCGTCGGGGCCGGCGTGTCGGCCTGGACGGCGCTGTCCTCGCCGCGGTTGCGCGTGGGCGCGGCGGTGGCCGGCGCCGCCGCGTTCGGTGTCCTCGTCGCCGGGGCCTCGATCGGCCATGTGGCCCGGGAGATCGCCCACACCCGGGCGTCGGCCGCCTCCTCCGACCGGGCGCACGAGTGGGCGGCCGCCCTCGACCTGGCCCGCCAGCATCTGCTCCTCGGGGTCGGAACGGCGCGGTTCTTGCTGCACTGGCAGGTGGGCAACGGCGTTTTCACCGCCTCCTTCGCCCACAATGAATTCCTGCAACTTCTGACCCAGGATGGCGTTCTCGGACTGGTCGTCCTCGTGATCGGTCTGGCCGCCGTCTTCGTCCACCTGGCCCGCCGGCGCCATCAGCCGGGCCCGTGGCCGGCCGACTGCGCCATCGCCTGTCTCGTCGCCCTGCTCGTGCAGAGCTCGCTCGACTTCCTCTGGCACCTGCCCGTGATCCCGGTCCTCATGGCCGTGGTCATCGCTCTGGCCGTGGCACCGGCGCCGCCGGCTGCCGGCGCGCTCGCCAGCGAAGCCGGCACAAGCTACGCTCGATCAGGGGAATTACCGGGGGTGGGGGGCGGCGGGCATGGACAGGCTGCGCACTAAGAAGGAATTCTTGGGCGTCATCGGCGTGGTGGTGGCCATCGCCGCCGGGGCCACTCTGCCCATCGTGTTGAGCGCCACCGCCGGCGCCCACGGCACCTCCGCGAACCCCTTGCCGGTGGCCGCCTGTTCCCCCCCGGGTGACTCGGCCAACCAGCCGGTGGCCGCCTTCTCGCCGCCGGTGTGCACGCCGGCGATCACGGCCACTCCGAGCACGGGTCTCGGTGACGGCCAGACCATCGCCATCGCCGGCACCGGATACTCGGCCAACGCCGCCATCGGCGTGGCGGAGTGCCAGGCCGGCGCGACCGGCCCGGGCGGATGCGATCTCTCGACGCTGCTCTTCGAGCAGTCCGACAGCAACGGCTCCTTCGGGGGCCCCTACACCGTCACGCGGATCATCCATATCCCCGAGGGACCGTCAACCGGACCGGGACCGACGAAGGTGAAGACCATCGACTGCGCCCACAAGGGCTGCTTCCTCGGTGCCGCCGACATCTCGAACTTCTCGGTGGCCGCCTTCGTGCCGCTCGGCTTCGATCCGAGCATTCCGCTGCTTCTCTCCGGCACCCTCGACCACACGGGGACGGCGAATTCGAAAACGGGCGCGGCCGACATCAGCGGCACCGTCAGCTGCACCCACCCGCTGAGCGTCAATATCTACGTCGACCTCACCCAGTTCTACGGCCGCTTCGTCTTCAACAGCGAGAGTCAGATTTTCGTGTCGTGCAAGCCGGGGACGAAGCCGTGGAAGGTGGTGGTGCCTCCCAACACCGGCACCTTTGCCGCCGGCGTGGCCCGGGCCGACGTCTACTTGGAGGCCGAGACCGGGACGTCGTACCGAACTGTCGAGGTCGAGGGAACGGTCCACCTGACCGAGGTCAAGTAGCGCCCTCGGCGCCCTCGGCGCCCTCGGCGCCCTCGGCGCCCTCCGCGCTCCGGGACCAGGCCCGGGCGTCTCAACTGTCGAGGCCCAGAGTGAACGTCGGCTTCGGTGAGGTGTCGGGTATCCGGTGCTCGTCGGACAGGCGACGGACGGCCGTTCCCGTGGCGAAGAACTCGGTGGCGTGCTCACCCCAGACGTGGTTCGAAACCTTCACGTCGACACCGACGATCCCCGACGCGCTGGCCTGGGTGGCCTCGTCCTGCATCCGCGTGAGCGCGAGTTCCCGGGCTTCGTAAATTCCTTGCGTGAACTGCACCATCTCCTGGTTCTGCCCCGCCTGTCGCAGCGCCTGCATGGCCGACTGGTGGGCGATGTGGTACACGCAGGTGCCGAGCACGAAGGCCACCGGCACGGCCCCGGCGGCCAACAACCGGAAGAAGTCCTGGGCGGAGAGGTCGGAGGTGAAGGCCCGGCCGTCGGGAGCCTTGTGGGCACCGGTCCCGGCCAGTGCCCGCACGGCCGTGCCCGTGGCGACGAACTCGAGCACGTCCTGGCCCCACACGTAGGTCTGCAGGCGGAGGATCACCCCGACCACACCGTCGGCGCCCAGCTCGTCGGCCTCGGCCCGCATGCGTGACATGGCCAGTTCCCGGGCGTTGTACATGGCCTGGGTCAGCACTTGAAGCTCCTGGTTCTGCCCCCAGCGGCCGATCTGCAGGCCGATGTGGTAGATCGACGATCCCACCACGAAACCGAGGGGCTCGAAGCCGGCTTCGCCCAACAGGACGTACTCCGACACCGACAGGTCCGACGTGAACACGCCGGTGGGGTCGGCCCCCGCCGTGTGGGCCAGTCGGCCGCTGGCGGCCTCGGGCTCCCAGGTGGCCGCGTCGGGGCTCTGGCCTTTTCCGAAGATGGGCACGAGCTCGACCCTACTCCGGCCCGCTCCCGCCCGAACGACCGAGCAACCCGGTGAGATCGCCCGACATCGCCTCGCACAGTTCGACGAGGAGACCCATCCGGGTCCCCGGGTCGTCGGTCTCGAGGATCCGTTGACAGTCGAGCGCCGTGAGCGGGGCCATGGCGCACAACCGCCACAACCGCCGCACGAGATCGCCACCACCGGCGCCGAGATCGGCGACCACGGGAGCGGGCGACCCCAATTCGGAGAGAAGCGTCCGCGTCCGTCGGACGGCGGCCGCGGCCCGGGTGAGCCCCTCCTCGTCGGCCGGGGCCGGTTGATCGGGGACGTCGTCCACCTCCGCTTGCGGATAGGGATCGTCGGGCAGCCACCGGACCACCGTCACCCGGCCTCGACCCTCGGTCAGAAGCGCCCACCGGCCGTCGTCGAAGCGCGACGCCGCTTCGATATGGGCCACCGTCCCCACGGCGAACCGTTGGTCGCCACCGCCGACCTCCGATCCCCGAGCGATGAGCACCACCCCGAATTCGCCGCCGCCGGCCAGACAGTCGTCGGTCAGCTGTCGGTAGCGCGGTTCGAACACATGGAGGGGCAGCTCCCCATGGGGGAACAGCACCGTGGAGAGCGGGAACATGGGGAGACACCGGGTCGCTCCCATGGACGACGCGCCCGGTCCTTCGATCAGCCGAAGGGCTTCGAGTACAACACGGCGTGGTGGGCGAAGTTGACGATCGGCGACGGCCACAGACCGAACAGGACCGTCACCGCCACGCACACACCGATGGCCACGGCCACCGCTGGCGGCACCGGGAGCCGGGCCCCCGCGTCACCACCGTCGGGCCCGTCACCACCGTCGGGCCCGTCGTAGGGCGTCATCCCGGCCGCCGACCCTGCCGCCGACCCGGCCGCCCCCTGGTCGCCGGCGGCGACATGGGCACTCACGGCCAGGGAGGCAACGGTTTCGGGCAACGCGTCGCCGGTGCCGGCGTCGGACAGGCCCGCCGACGACGAGTACATGAGGAGGATGACCCGCAGGTAGAAGAAGGCGGCGATCACCGCCGTCACCATGGCCACCACGGCCAGCGCGCTGGAGTTGGCCTTCACCGCCGCCTCGACCACCTCCAACTTGGCCAGGAAACCGGTGGTGAAGGGGATGCCCGCCTGGGCCATCAGCAGCACGGCCAGGGCCCCGGCCAGCCACGGCTGGCGCGAGGCGAGCCCCCGGTAGCGACCGAGATCGTGGGCCCCGTCGCCGGTGCCGCCCACCACCGTAATCACGGCGAAGGTGCCGATGACCATGAAGGCGTAGACGAACAGGTAGTAGAGCGAGGCCTCGACACCGCGGGCCGAGGCCGCCTGCAGGCCGAGAAGGATGAAGCCGGCGTGGTTGATGGACGAGTAGGCGAGCATCCGTTTGACGTCGCGCTGCACCAGGGCCACCGAGGCGCCGAGGATCAACGTGATGATGGCGATCACCCAGATGGCCGGTTGCCAGTCCGCCCGCAGCGTTCCGAACGAGGAGACGAACACCCGCAGCAGCGCGGCGAAGCCTCCCGCCTTGGCGATGGCGGCCATGAAGCCCGTCACCGGGCTGGGCGCACCCTGATAGACGTCGGGTGTCCACAGATGGAAGGGCACGGCCGCCACCTTGAACAGGAACCCCACCAACAGCAGGGCCAGGCCGGCCAGCAGCAGACCGTCGTGCAACAGGACGTTGCGAGTCAGATAGTCGGCGATCTGGGGAAGGTTGGTCGTGCCGGTGGCGCCGTAGACGAGGGCGATGCCGTAGAGGAAGACGGCCGACGAGAACGACCCGAGCACGAAGTACTTGAGCGCCGCCTCACCGGACTCGGTCCGCTTGGCGTTCATGGCGGTCAGCACGTAGAGGGCGATCGACATGATCTCGAGGCCCAGGAAGATCACGATCAGGTCGTTGGCCTCGCCCATGATCACGGCCCCCGAGGCCGAGGCCAGGGTGAGGACCTGGAACTCGGGTCCCACCGTCCGCTCGCGCCGCATCCAGCCGTCGATCACGAGTGCCGACACCACCACCGCCCCCGACACGAGCACGGCGATGAAGGCGCTGAAGCCGTCTTGGACGACGGCGCCGTCGATGGCCACGTGGGGCCCGTTGCTCTGCACCTGTGACCACTGGACGAGGGCCAGCGACAACGATGCCAGACCAGTCATCACCGTCATGGTGGTGGCCGTGTTGTGGTCCATGGGCCGACGCATGATCGAGCTGGTTGCCAGGATCGCCACGGCCCCGCCCAACAGGATGATCTCGGGCAGGATCGAGTAGTAGGCGATCTTGGGCAGCACGAGCGGCACGTTCGAGGCGGCCATCAGCCAGCTCATCACGGCACCCTCCCCGGGAAGGCCTGCACCGTCGCCCCGGCGCCCGAGCGCGACCGGACCCGCACTGCGCCCGCCACCGCCGACCCGTGCGGGCGCACCGGTGGCGCCGCCGACGACCCGGTGGAGACGGCGGGCTGGTGCGAGCCGGTGGCGACGTCGACGTTGTGGACGAGCAGGTTGACCGAGGGCGTGATCCGGTCGAGCACCGGCTTCGGGTACACGCCGAGGAAGACGATCAGGATCACGAGCGGCGCCACCACCGCCCCCTCGCGCCAGGAGAGGTCGGGCGTCTCGGCGTCGGCCGGATCGGGTTCGTGGTGGAAGACCTGCTGGTACGCCCACAGCATGTAGATGGCGGCCAGGACGACACCGCCGGTGGCCACCACCGCCCACCACCGGTGCGTCACGAAGGTGCCGATCAGGATTAGGAACTCCCCCACGAACCCGTTCAGACCGGGCAGCCCGATGGTGGCGAGCAGGGCCACCATGAACACACCGGCGAGGATGGGGGCGGGCTTCTGCAGGCCCCGCAGCTCACTGGCCTGCCACGTGCGGCGCCGCTGGTAGATCCAACCGATCACGATGAACAGCAGGGCGATCACGAGCCCGTGGTTCACCATCTGGATCACGCTGCCGGTGAGTCCCTGGGTGGTGAGGGCGAACGTCCCCAGCACGATGAAGCCCAGATGGGCGAGCGACGAGTAGGCGACCAACCGTTTCAGGTCGCGCGTCACACAGGCCACCACGGCTCCGTAGAGGATTCCCACCACGCCCAGCGTCAGCAGCAGCGGGGCCAGGTCGACGACGGCCCGGGGGAAGAGGCTCAGGTCGAAGCGGATGATCCCGTACGTCCCGAGCTTGGCCATCACCGCGGCGAGGATCACCGAGCCCCCCATCGGGGCCTCGGCGTAGGCGTCCGGCGACCACGTGTGGAACGGGAAGATGGGCGCCTTCACGGCGAAGGCGGCGGTGAAGGCCAGGAAGAGAACCACCTGTGACCCGAGCCCCAGATGGGTGTGGGTGAGGGCGACCAGGTCGAAGGTGAACCGCCCCGTCTGGCGCTCGTGGATGTAGGCCACGGCCACGATCCCCACCAGTAAGAAGGCCGACCCGAGGAACGTGTAGAGGAAGAACTTCATCGCCGCGTAGGCCCGGCGGGTGAATCCCCAACCGGCCACGATGAAGTACACGGGCACGAGCGTCAGCTCGAAGAACAAGAAGAACAGGATCAGGTCGAGGGCCACGAAACTGCCCAGGCAGGCCGCTTCGAGCAGCAGCAACCAGGCCACGAACGAGCGCGGGTCGCGCCGGACCTTCCCGGCCAACAGGACGAGCGGGAACAGTACGGCCGACATCAGCAGCAGGAACACCGAGATCCCGTCGACCCCCAGGTGCCACGAGATGCCGAGCGACGAGGCCCAGCCGTGGTCGCTCACCAACCGGTAGTTCCCGTCGCCGGCCTGGTAGCGCACGGCGATGGTGATGGCCAGGGCGAGCGTGGCGCAGGTCCCCACCAGACCGACGACCTCGACGGCGATCCGCTGCCGCCGCTCGCCCAGCGACCGCGGCACCATGGCCGCCACCACGGCGGCGCCGGCGGGGAGAAGGACCAGAACGGTCAGGAAGGGAAACGTCTTGTCGTGGGTCACGAGACTCTCGTCACCATGTAGGCGAGCAGAGCCACGGCGCCGATCACGATGCCCAGCGCGTACTGCCGCACGAAGCCGGTCTGGATCCGCCGCAGCCCGCCACCTGCTCCCCGGGCCAGACGACCGACCCCGTTCACGGCCCCGTCGATGACCCTGGTCTCGATCACCGTGGCGGTGAAGTCGGCGAAGGCCCGGCTCGGTCGCCCGATCACGGTGTCGTAGATGTCGTCGAGGAAGTACGCCTTCTGCAGCACCACCGGTTCGAGAGCGGGGACCTCGGTCCGCCGGGACCACACCACGTAGCCGGCCCCCAATCCGACGGCCGCCACCACGGCGTCGACGATCCCGAGGGCCCACAACGTGCCCGACGACTGGTGGGCGTCGTACAAAGCCCCGCCGAACACGGGGGCGAGCCAGTGGAGCGGGGCGAAGCTCGGGTGCCAGGGCAAGTCGAGCACCCCCCCGGCGAACGCCAACACGGCCAGCACCACCAAGGGCAGCGCCATCACCGGCGGCGATTCGTGGGGAGGGTCGTGCAACGCCTGTCGCCAGCGGTCTTCGCCGTAGAAGGTGAGGACGTACAGCCTCGTCATGTAGTACGCCGTCAACGCGGCGGTCACCAGTCCGATCGCCCACAGCGGGCGGTAGCGGGCGAAGGCGTTGTCCAGGATGTCGCCCTTGGCGAAGAACCCCGACAGCGGCGGGATGCCGGCGATGGCCAGGAAGCCGATCCCGAAGGTGAAGGCGGTGAGCTGCATGTACCGCCGCAGGTTGCCCATCCGCTTCAGGTCCTGCTCGTCGTGCAGCCCGTGGATGACCGACCCGGACCCGAGGAAGAGAAGGGCCTTGAAGAAGGCGTGCGCCACCATCAGGAAGATGGCGGCCTCGTAGGCCCCGGTGCCCACGGCCAGGAACATGTAGCCCAGCTGCGACACCGTCGAGTAGGCGAGCACCTTCTTGATGTCCTGTTGGGCGCAGGCGATGGTGGCGGCCACGAAGGCGGTGGCGGCGCCGATCGACGCCACCACCAACCGGGCGTCGGACGACAGCGCCAGCAGCGGGCTGATCCGGCACATCAGGTAGACGCCGGCCGTCACCATCGTCGCCGCATGGATCAGCGCCGACACTGGTGTCGGGCCCTCCATGGCGTCCGCCAACCAGGGGAAGAGCGGGATCTGGGCCGACTTGCCCACGGCGGCTACGAAGAGCAGCAGCACGATGGCCGTCCGGGCGGCCGAACCGATGTGCGCGGCCTGCGGGAAGACGCCCAGATAGTTGAGGGTGTTGGTGTTCTCGAACACCAGGAAGATGGCGATCAGGAAGCCCACGTCGGCCAGCCGGTTGTAGAGGAAGGCCTTCTGCCCGGCGCTGGCAGCGGTGTCACGTCCGAACCAGAAGGAGACGAGCCAGTACGAGCACAGGCCCACCCCCTCCCATCCCACGAAGGTGAAGAGCAGGTTGTTGGCCAGGACCAGGATCAGCATCGAGGCCACGAACAGGTTCAGGTAGACGAAGAACTTCGGGTAGTCGGGGTCACCCTTCATGTAGCCGATCGAGTAGAGATGGATCAGCGCGCTGATCCCCGTCACGAACAGGACCATCGTCACCGACAGCGGGTCGACGAGGAGCGCCGCCTTCACCTGCAGCCCTCCCACCGGGATCCAGCTGAACAGGGTCTGGGTGAACTCCCGCGACGAGCCGGCGGGCCTCCCGAGCAACCCGGCGTAGGTGATGCAGGCCACCACGAAGGAACCGGCCACCGTGGCTGTCCCCAGCCAGCCGGCCCACGGGTCGCCCAGCCGCCGGCCGGCGGCGGCCAGCACGACGAAGCCGGCCAGCGGCAGAAGGGGCATCAAGAACGCGGCGTGCAGCACGGTCAGCCCTTCAACATGTGCAGGTCGTCGGCCGTCGTGTTGCGGCGCCGTCGGAAGATGGCCACCACCAGCCCGAGCCCCACGACCACCTCGGCCGCCGGCACCACCAGGACGAAGAACACGAGGGCCTGACCTCCGATGTCGTTGAGCATCCGGGCGAAGGTCACGAAGGTCAGGTTGGCGGCGTTCAGCATCAGCTCGATGCACATGAACATCACGAGCACGTTGCGCCGCACCAACAGCCCCAGACCCCCGATGCTGAACAGCACCGCCCCGAGGGCGAGGTACCAGGCTCCGGGGATGGTCATGACCGGACCTCCTCGTCGTCGGACTCGGACCGGTCCCGGGCCGAGGTCACCGTCTCGGCCACGGCCCGGGCCATGGCCTCGGTGGAGTCGATGCCGGCCTCGTCCCCGTCGGCGTCGGCCTCTTCCGGGGTGCCGGTCAGGACGGGCCCCTCGCTCGTCTCGACCCGGCCCTCGGGGCCGTCCTCGGCCGGAGGTCGCAGCCGGCGGGCCAGGACCACGGCACCGACCACGGCGATCACCAGCAGGGCGGCCGTGATCTCGAAGGCGAAGAGATAGGTGGTGAAGACACTCCGGCCCAGCGCGGCGACGTCACCACCGGGTTGGTTGGCGGCGGGCCCTGCCACCGACTGCGGGCCGACCGACCACCGCGCCCCGATCGCCAAGAGCAGCAGCCCGGCGATCCCGAGCACCATCAGGCCGAGGGCCAGCGGCCGCTGCAGCGGCAGCGGCTCCTCGGCCAGGTTCTCCTCGCGGTCGACCCCCAGGAACATGATCACGAACAGGAAGAGCACCACGATGGCGCCGGCGTAGACGATCACCTGCACGGCGGCCAGGAAGTTGGCGCCCTCCTCGACGAAGAGCACGGCCACCCCGAAGAGCGTCATCACGAGCATCAGCGCGGCGTGCACGGGATTGCGCGAGATCACCACGCCGATGGCGCCGAGCACGATGATGGTGGCGCCCACGCCGAAGGTGATCCGGTCGACCAGGCTCGACACGCCCAACAGCGGCAGCAGATGCACGAAGCCGCCCGGCATCACTGGCCCACCCCGCACACGTCGTCGGCTCCGGACACGTCGTCCGTCCGGGGCGTGTCGAGGGCCTTCACGGCTCCGACGCCACCGGGCCGGGGGCGGCCGGGGATGCGGATGGTGGCTTTGCGCAGGGCGATGTGGGCCTTCAGCCGGTTGCGGACGCCCTCCCGTCCGCGCTGGTCGGCGTTTCTCTCCCAGTCGTCCAAATGGGCGGAGAAGACGTCACGGATCTCCCTGATCCCGGTGGCGGCATCGTCGCGCTTGCCGCTCTGGCCGCCCTCGGGGGCGCGCACGCCGTAGCCGAGCTCCCCCGACCACTGCACCTGGCCCTCGTAGGCGGCGTTGCCCGACGGCGAGGTGGCCCGCATCCAGGCCGAGGTGAACAGATCGTCGCCCTCGCGCCAGTCCTCCCACGGCAGGTGCTGGGGCCGGCCGTCGTCACCGACGAGCAGCTCCGACTTCGTGTAGATGGCGTCGGCCCGGTTGGTGAAGGAGAACTCGAACATCTTCGACTCCGTGATCGCCTCGGTCGGGCACGCCTCCACACACATGTCGCAGTGGATGCACCGCAGGTAGTTGATCTCGTAGACGAAGCCGTAGCGCTCGCCCGGAGAGACGGGGTCGCCCACCGGGTTGTCCGCACCGCGGACGTAGATGCAGTCGGCCGGGCACACCCCGGCGCAGAGCTCGCAGCCGATGCACTTCTCCATCCCGTCCTCGTACCGGTTCAGGACGTGCCGGCCGTGCTGGCGGTTGGACTTCGGCTTCTTCTCGAGCGGGTACTGCCATGTCACCCGCGTCTTCGTCATCTGCTGCAGCGACACCTTGAAGCCGCCGAAGAAGGTCCAGAAGCTCATGGTCCCTGTGCCCCCGGTCCTTCGGGCGCGAACCGGCCGGCCGTGCCCGGCCCCTCGCGCCGCGCCGTCAGCGCCGGGAGGTCGGCGCTCAGCTCACCGGTGTTGCTGTCGCGGTCCTTCCCCACGGTCACGGCGCGCACCAGGAGGCCGACGGCGACGGCCAGGCCCAGGAAGACCGCCGCACCCCACCAGCCGCCGATCATGACGGCGGCCACCAGCAACACCCAGCCCAACGACAGCGGGATCAGGACCTTCCAGCCGAGATCCATCAGCTGGTCGTACCGCAGCCGGGGCAGAGCGGCCCGCAGCCAGACGTAGAGGAAGAGGAAGACGACGGTCTTGCCCAGGAACCAGCCGATCGGGATCAGCCACGACAGCACGGGCAGGTGCGCCGTGGGGCCGTCGGGGCCACCGAGGAACAGCGTCACCACCACCGCCGACATCGTGATCGTGTTCATGAACTCGGCCAGGAAGAACAGCGCGAACCGGATGGAGGCGTACTCGGTGTGGAATCCGCCCACCAGCTCGCTGTCCGCCTCGGCCAGGTCGAACGGGGGCCGCTGCAGCTCGGCCGTGATGGCGATCATGAACAGCACGAACGGCACCACGCCGGTGCGGATCAGGTTCCAGCTGGTGAAGAAGGTGTGGCTCTGGGCCTGGATGATCCCCCGGGTGGACAGCGTGCCGGCGATCAGCACCACCGTCACCACCGACATGCCCAACGCCGCTTCGTAGGAGATCATCTGGGCCGAGGCCCGCACCGACCCGAGCAGCGGGTACTTCGACCCCGACGACCACCCGGCCAGCATCACCCCGTAGACCGACACCGAGGACATGGCCAGCAAGAAGAGGATGCCCACGGGGGGATCGGCCACCTGCAGCTCGAAGGTGTGGCTGGCCACCGTCACGATCCCACCCACGGGCACGATGGTGAAGGCCAGGAAGGCGGGCAAGAGCGACAGGTACGGCGCCAGCTTGAAGACGAACCGGTCGGCCTGATCGGGCATCAGGTCCTCTTTGAAGAAGAGCTTCGTCCCGTCGGCCAACGTCTGCAGCAACCCCCAGGGACCGGCCCGGTTGGGCCCGATCCGCGCCTGCATGTCCGAGATGACCTTCCTCTCGAACCAGATCATCAGCATCACCGAGACCATCAGCGCGGCGAAGGCCACCACCACCTTGATGGCCACGATGGCGAGCTCGGCCCAGTGCACGCCGTTGGAGAACAGCGGGTCCCCGAGGGCGAACAGGTGGACCAGCCCGGACAGCGCCGTGCCGGAATGCGCCGTCCCGGTCAGGACGGTGCCGGTCAGGGCGGTGCCGGTCACGGCGTCTCCATCCGTACGTCGACGACCGCCTGCCGGGCGTCGATCAGCGCCGAGACACCGCCCTCGCCGGCACCGGCGGCGGTGGACCCGTTCCCGGTCGCCCCGGCGGCGGACAGGTTGAAGTCGATCGAAGCCACCCCACGGGGCAGGCTCCCGTCCTCGGCCACGGCCACCACGATGTCGCCGCGCCCCGACCGCAGCCGCACGTGGTCCCCGTCACCCACCCCGAGCTTCTCCAGGTCGTGGGCGTGGGCCCGCACCACCGCCGGCGCCACCAGCGGCGTCAACGACGCGCAGGCGCCGACCAGCACACCGCCGTCGTACAGCCGCCGACCGGCCACGAGCCGCAGCGAGTAGCTGTCGGTCGCCGGCACCGCCGGCACCGCCACCGGCTGCGGCCACCGCAGGGGTCGGGGCCGGACCGCGGCGCCGCTCTGGGCCGGACCACTCTGGGCGGCGCCGCTGTGGGCCGCGCCGAGGCCGGCGCCGCCGGCAGCGGTGATCGGCTCCTCCCCGGTCGGGGGTTCGGCCGTCCCCGCCCGGGGGGGCGCGCCCTGGATCTCGACCGACTCGATGCCGGGCGTGGCCATGGGGTCGAAGGGCTCGGGCGAGAGCCTCCGGGACAGCGACACCGGTGCCGCCGCCAGCGGGGCGACGATGCCGTCGCGCGCCGCGGGCGCGTCGAGCACGGACCGGCTGATGCCGGTGTGGGAGACGGCCACCCGCTCGATCTCGTCCCAGATCTCGGTGACGCTGGCCACGGCCAGGTCCCCGCCGAGCCGGGCCGCCAGGTCGGAGGCGATCATCCAGTCGGGCCAGCACTGACCGGGGGCCACCAGCTTCTGGCTCAACCGGGTCACCCGGCCCTCGATGTTCGTCGTCGTACCCGACCGCTCGTAGGACATCGAGGAGGGGAGCACGACATCGGCCTGCGCCGCCGACGACGACAGGAAACCGTCCACCGCCACCACGAAATCGGCGGCCTCGATGCCGCCGGCGGCGAGCGTCCGGTCGGGGAAATCGGACAGCGGATCGGCGCCCACCATCACCAGGGCCGCCATGGTGCCATCGGCCAGGCCATCGAGAATGCCGGCCGCATCGCGTCCACGCGCCTCGGGCACCGCACCCCACTGCTCTTCGAACCAGGCCCGTCCGTCATCGAGCGACACCCGGCCCGGCAGCAGACCCGGGGCGAGGCCCATGTCGATGGCGCCCATCACGTTCCCCCGGCGCAGCGCCGGCAGGAAACGGGCCGAGGGCCACGCCTCGGCCATCGCCGCGGCGGCGTCGGCCACCAGCGCGCCGTCCTCGGCCAGCGACGGCCGCCCGATGATCACGACCACCCCCTCGCCACCATCGCCGGCCCGGCCGAGCGCAGCGGCGGCGGCGGCCCAGACCGACGGGTCGACCGTGGCCGGGCAGGGTCCCCCGGCGGCCAGGGCCCGGACGACCGTGGCCGCCTCGCCCGGCCGGTAGGCCACCGAGGCGGCGGTGTACCGGGTCAGGGAACCCGATTGCGGCGTCAGCTCGACGACGGCCAGATCGTGGTCGACGGCCGCGCCGCGCAGCCGGAGGAAGAGAACGGGCAACTCCTCGCGCAGGTCGCCCGCCAGCGTCACCAGGCAGCGCGCCGCACAGGCCTCGTCGATGGTGGCCCGGGGCAGCGAGACGACGACCTCGGCCGGCAGACCGTCACCGATCTGGGCGTCGACCGAGTCGGTGCCGACCACGCCCTTCGCCCACTTGGCCCAGGCGTAGGCGTCCTCGTTGGAGAGCCGGGCCCCGCCGATCATCCCGATGGCGCCGGCCCCCTTCTCCGTCCTGACCTCGCTCAGCCGCCCGGCCACGAGCGCCAGCGCCTCGCCCCACGACGCCGTCTCGAGCACGCCGTTGCGCCGGATCAACGGCTCGGTCAGCCGCGTCCCGGCGTTCACCGCCTCCGAGGCGAACCGGCCCTTGTCGCACAGCCACGACTGGTTGACCGGGTCCGAGTCCATGCCGAGCAGCCGCGTGATCCGGTTCGCCGACGACTGGACCGCCGCCCGGCAGCCGAAGGCGCACAGCGTGCAGGTCGACTCCACCTGGTCGAGGTCCCAGGGCCGGGCCGTGAAACGGTAGGGCGACGCCGTCAACGCCCCCACCGGACAGATCTGCACGGTGTTGCCGCTGAAGTAGGAGCTGAAGGCCTCGCCCCCGAAGACGTTCACCTCGACGAGGTCACCGCGTCCGAGGAAGTCGATCTGGGCTTCGCCCGCCACCTCGTTGGCGAAGCGGACGCAGCGGCCACACTGGATGCAGCGTTCCCGGTCGAGCAGCACGAGCTCGGAGATGGCAATGGGCTTGGCCCAGTGCCGCTTCTCCTCGAGGAACCGGCTCTCCCCGGGGCCGTAGGCGAGGACCTGGTCCTGCAGCGGGCACTCGCCCCCCTTGTCGCAGACGGGACAGTCGAGCGGATGGTTCACGAGCAACAGCTCGAGCACGCCGTCCTGCGCCTTCTTCACCTTGTCGGAGGTCGTCACCACCTCCATGCCGTCGGCCACGGCCACGTAGCAGGCGGGCTGCAGGGTGGCCCCCCGGGGACCCGACACCTCGACCAGGCACATCCGGCACATCCCCACCGGCTTCATCCGCGGGTGGTAGCAGAACCGGGGGATGAAGGTCCCGGCCCGCTCGGCCGCGGCGATCAGGAACTCGCCCGCCCCGGCCGTGACGGCACGGCCGTCGACGGTGATCTCGACCGTCGCCCCGGCCGCGGTGTGCGGGGCGATGGCATGGTGCGAGGTGACGACGGGATCAGCCATGGGGACCCGCTCCGAAGGGACAGGCTCCGTCTTTCACGTGCAGCAGGAACTCGTCGCGGAACATCCGGATGGCGGAGGCGATGGACGACGGGATGGAGGACCCGAGCACGCAGATCGTCGTCTGCTGCGGGGGCCAGCTCACGCCCGGGGCCAGGTTGTCGGAGATGTCCATCAACAGGTCGAGGTCGCTCTCGAGGCCGGTGCCGTCCTCGATCCGGCGCAGGATCTTCTCCAGCCAGCCGCTGCCCTCGCGACACGGTGTGCACTGGCCGCACGACTCCCGCCAGAAGAACCGCGTGATCCGCCAGGCGGCGCGCACCACGCAGGTCGAGTCGTCCATCACCACCACCGAACCGGAACCGAGCATCGACCCGGCCGCCCCCACCTCGTCCTGGCCGAGCGGCAGGTCGACCTGGTCGGGCCCGAACCACGGGGCCGAGGCGCCCCCGGGGATGAAGGCCTTCAGCTCCCGGCCACCGGGCAGGCCGCCGCCGAGGACGGGCGCGTAGATCAGGTCGCGGAAGGTGGTCTTCACCATCTCCACCTCGTAGACCCCCGGCCGCCGGACATGGCCGGCCAGCGCGAAGAGCCGCGTCCCCGTCGAGCGGCCTTCGCCCAGCGCGCTGAAGGCGGCGGCGCCGTGGGTCATCACCCAGGGCAGGTTGGACAGCGTCTCCACGTTGTTCACCACCGTCGGCTCCCCGTAGAGGCCGATCGCGGCGGGGAAATAGGGCGGCTTGATCCGGGGGAAGCCGCGCTTGCCCTCGAGGCTCTCGATCAGCGCCGTCTCCTCCCCGCAGATGTAGGCGCCGGCGCCGGGGTGCACCACGATGTCGACGGAGAAGCCCGACCCGAAGATGTCGCGGCCGACCGCCCCGTGGCCGTAGGCGTCGTTCACCGCCGCGGTCACCCGTTCGAGACCGAGCGCGAACTCGCCGCGGATGTAGATGAACGCCGTCGTCACCTGCAGCGCGTAACAGGCGATCACGACACCCTCGACGAGTTGATGGGGGTCGCGCTCGATGAGCAGGTGGTCCTTGAAGGTGGCCGGCTCGCTCTCGTCGCCGTTCACCACCAGATAGCTCGTCGGCGCCTTCCGCAACATCGACCACTTCCGGCCGGCCGGGAAGCCGGCCCCGCCCCGGCCCAGCAGGCTGACGGCGTCCACGTCGTGGGACACGGCCTCGGGCGTCATCGCGAGGGCCTTCCGCAGACCCTCGTAGCCCCCGGTGGCCAGGTACCGCTCGAGCGTGTGCGAGTCGTCGTACTCGAGCCGCGACGTCACGATCCGGGGGGCGTCGGTCACCGCCATCAGCCGGCCCCCTTCGATTCCGACGATTTCGACTCCGACGCCGCGGCCGCGGCTTTCGATTCCGACGCGGCGGCGCGATCGGCCATGGCCGCGGCGGCCGCCTGCCGCTCGGTGCGCAGGCTGACGGCGTCCACCCGGAGCCCTCCGTCGCGGCGCACCCGGACGAGCGTGCCGTGCCGGGGCACCTCGTCGTCCAGCCGGCCCTCCCGGAGGTCGTCGACGAGCCGGTCGAAGTCATCATGGGTGACGTCGCCGAAGAAGCGGTGGTTCACCTGCAGGCACGGGGCCCGGCCGCAGTCGGCCAGGCACTCGGCGTCCTCCAGGGTGAAGCTGCCGTCGGCCGACGTGGCGCCGGTGCGGATCCCGAGGGTCTGCTCGGCGTGCTCGAGCAGCTCGTAGGCGCCGCGCAGCATGCAGGCGATGTTCGTGCACACCGTCACCACGTAGCGGCCGACCTCCTCGGTGTGCAGCATGTCGTAGAAGGTGGCCGTGCCGAGGACCTCGGCCGGCGTGATCCCCACCAGCTCGGCGATCTCGGCCATGGCCTCGGGCCGCAACCAGCCGTCCTGCTCTTGCGCCAGGTGGCACAGGGGAATCAGCGCCGAGCGCGGATGTGGGTAGAGCGCCACGATCTCCCGGGCGCGCGCCATCACCTCGGGGGGCAGATGCGGCTGGGTCATCGGCCGGGCTCCGTCGGTCGCATCGGCATCATGGTCGGCATCGCCGTCAAGGTCGGCACCGTCGTCATCGGTCGGACTCGCCCATGACGGGGTCGACCGACGAGGTGGTGGCGATGGCGTCGGCCACGAGGCCCCCGCGGAGCATGACGGGGAGGCTCTGCATGTTGACGAACGAGGGGCCGCGGATGTGCATCCGGTAGGGCTTGGCCGAGCCGTCCGAGACCATGTAGCAACCGATCTCGCCCCGGGGTGACTCGATGGCGGTGTAGACCTCGCCCTCGGGGACCTTGAAGCCCTCGGTGAAGATCTTGAAGTGGTGGATGAGGGCCTCCATCGATTCGTCGATGCGGGCCCGCGGCGGCGGGGTGACCTTTTTGTCCTGGACGCGGTAGTCGCCGCGGGGCATCCGCTCGAGAACCTGCCGGATGATCTTGATCGATTCCCGGACCTCGTTGAAGCGGATGGCGTACCGATCGAAATTGTCGCCGTAGGTTCCCACGATGACGTCGAAGTCGACCTCGTCGTAGGCCAGGTAGGGCATCGTCCGGCGGAGGTCCCAGGCGATGCCGGTGGAACGGAGGATGGGCCCGGTGGCGGAGAGGGCGAGTGCCTCCTCGGCCGTCAGCGCGCCCACTCCTTCGGTCCTCTCGCGGAAGATGGGTTGGCCGGTGATGAGCTGGTCGTAGTCCTCGAGACGGGCGTCGATGGTGTCGATGATGACGTTGACGTCGTCCTCCCAGCCATCGGGAAGATCGGCGGCGGTCCCGCCGGGACGGATGAAGTTGTGGTTCATCCGCACACCGGTCGTCTTCTCGAAGAAACCGAGGACCATCTCGCGCTCACGGAAGCCGAAGATCATCATCGTCGTCGAGCCGAGGTCCATGCCGTTGGTGGCCAGCCACATCAGGTGGGAGGCGACCCGCTGCATCTCGGCCAAGAGCATCCGGATCCAGATGGCCCGCGGCGGCAGCTCGATGCCGAGAAGGGCTTCGGTGGCCATGGAGAAGACCAGCTCGTTGGTGAGAGGGGAGAGGTAGTCCATGCGGGTGACGTTGGTCGAGCCCTGTTGGTAGGTGAGCTCCTCCCCCGTCTTCTCCATGCCGGTGTGCAGATAACCGATGACCGGCTTCGTCCGCAGCACGGTCTCACCGTCGAGCTCCATCATCAACCGGAGCACACCGTGGGTCGACGGGTGCTGGGGCCCGAAGTTGATGATCATCGTCTCGTCGTCGGGGATTTCGACATTCATGTCGGAGGGCTCGCCGGCGGCCGTGTCCTCGGGGAGCCGGAGCACCGATCCCCGCTCGCGCGCCAGCTCGTCGGGCGGCGTCTCGCCCCGCGGCAGCAACTCCTGGCCGCCCTCCTCGGTCTCCCCGATCAGCCCTGTCGGCGTGGTCAGGTCGACCCTCGGTGTCTCCTCGGCCGTCATCGCGGTGTCTCCTCGGCCGTCATCGCGGACCCGGGGCTTCTTTGAACTGGACGGGGACACGACCGACGCCGTAGTCCTTGCGCAGGGGGTAGCCCTCCCAGTCCTCGGGCATGAGGATCCGGGTGAGATCGGGATGGCCGGCGAAGCGGATGCCGAACATGTCGAAGGCCTCGCGCTCCATGGCCTCGGCCCCGGGGTAGAGGTCCCACAGCGAACGGACCTCGGCCGAGTCCTCGGGGACCTGGACGCGCACCCGGACGCGTCGGGCGGCCGACAGCGAGAGCAGGTTGGCCACCACCTCGAAACGCTCGGCCACGACGCCGTCGGGAAGGGTTCGTCCCGGGTGGGTCAGGTAGTCCACCGCCGTCAGGTCGGCCAACATGGCGAAGCCGTCGGTCTTGTAGGCCGCCACCGTCTCGTGGTAGCGGTCACGCGACGGGAAGATCACGTCCTGACCGGTCGAGGTCACGGGCTGCGTTGTCACTGGTTCGGTGGTCACGGGTTGCGTGGTCACTGGTTCGGTGGTCATCGGGGGGTGGCGACGTGGACGTCGTCGGGACGCTCGGGCGTCCAGCCCGGGATCTGGTTGGAACGGGAGGCGGCCGCGTCGCGTCGGCGGGTGATCTCGCCCGTCCGGATCTTCTCGTGGAGGGTCAAGATGGTGTGGAGGAGGGTCTCCGGGGTGGGTGGGCAGCCGGGGGCGTAGACGTCGACGGGGACGATCTGGTCGACACCCTGGACGATGGCGTAGTTGTTGAACATGCCACCGGTCGAGGCGCAGACGCCCATGGAGATGACCCACTTGGGCTCCATCATCTGGTCGTAGACCTGGCGGAGGACGGGGGCCATCTTCTGCGAGACGCGACCGGCCACGATCATGAGGTCGGCCTGGCGGGGCGAGGCCCGGAAGACCTCCATGCCGAAACGGGAGATGTCGTAGTCGGCGGTGCCGACGGCCATCATCTCGATGGCGCAACAGGCGAGGCCGAAGGTGACCGGCCAGACCGAGTTGCGGCGTGACCACTTGACCAGGTCCTCGAGACGGCCGGTCAGGAAATTGTGCTGCAGGTCTTCGAGCCCCACGGGCGCTGCCTGCCGCTACGCCGCCCGGCCCGTCGGGGGCCCGGCGTCGGGCCCGACACGGGCGATGGTCGATTGGGTGGTCCGGCTCTCGTCGGAGAGGGCGGGGCGCAGTCTCTTGGCCGGGCCCCAGTCGAGCGCGCCGTTGGAGACGAGATAGAGGAAGGAGACGAAGACGATGACGGCGAAGACGATGACCTCGACGAGGCCGAAGGTGCGCAGTGACCGGAAGATGACGGCCCAGGGGTAGAGGAAGACGATCTCGATGTCGAAGATGATGAAGATCATGGCGACGAGGTAGAAGCGGACCGGGAAGCGTTGGGGAGGTTCGCGGTCGGGGACGATGCCGCACTCGTAGGGGGCGAGCTTGGCCGTGGTGGGCCGCTTGCGGGGGGCGAGGAGGGCGGACGCGACGAAGGAGAGGGCCGCGAAGAGAAAGCCCAGCACCAGCAGCACCACGATGGGCAGATATTGGTCCATGGCCGGTTCGGTTCTAGCACGACGGCTTTGCGGCAGGCACATCGGGAAATGTGCTGGCGGCCGAGGCTGACCGGATGTCCCCGGCGGGTATGCCGGGGCGCGATCGCTGTCTAGCATCGCGGTCGTGACGGGGAACGGAATCGGCGACGACGGCTCGGTCCACGACGTGCTCGTGATCGGCGGGGGGCCGTCCGGAGCCGCCTGCGGCTACTGGCTGGCCGACGCCGGCTGGGACGTGGTGGTGGTGGAGAAGAAGCACTTCCCGCGGGCGAAGACCTGCGGTGACGGGCTGACGCCTCGGTCGGTGCGGCAGCTGGCCGACATGGGTCTCGAGGGCGCGATGACCGGCGCCCACCGCTTCGAAGGGCTGCGGTCGTGCGCCTACGGGATGACGATGGACCTGTCCTGGCCCGATCACCCGTCGTTCCCGCCCTACGGCTACGTGATCACCCGGCACGATCTCGACCAACTGGTGTCGGAGCGGGCGGCGAAGGCGGGGGCGCTCGTCTGGGAGGGCGCCGAGGCGGTTGCGCCGATGCTCGGCGACGCGGCGGCCGATGGCACTCTGCCCCCGTGCGCCGGGGCGGTCGTCCGCGACGTCGACGGGGGTGGCACGGTCGAGGTGCGGGCGCGGTACGTGGTCGTCTGCGACGGGGCGAACTCGCGCTTCGGCCGGGCGCTCGGCACCTCGAGGGAGAGGTCGTACCCGATGGGGATGGCGCTGCGGGGGTACTACCGGTCACCGCGCCACGACGACCGGTTCATCGAGTCCCATCTCGACATCCGTGACGAGACGGGGAAGGTCGTGCCGGGATACGGCTGGGTCTTCCCCCTGGGCGACGGCCGGGTGAACGTCGGGGTCGGTCTGCTCTCGGTCGAGGGCCGGTGGAAGGGCGTGAACACGAGCAAGCTGATGGACACCTTCGTGGCCTCGGCGCCCGGCTACTGGGAGCTCTCCCCCGCCGCTTCCTGCGGGGCACCGACGGGCGGGAAGCTGCCGATGGGCATGTCGGTGGGGCCCCGGATGGGACCGACGACGCTGGTGGTGGGCGACGCCGCCGGCGCGATCAATCCGTTCAACGGCGAAGGGATCGCCTACGCCTACGAGACGGGCCGGCTGGCCGCGGCCTGCCTGGGCCGGGCGCTGTCGGGCGAGGGGGCCGGGGCACTGGCCGACTACCCGGCGCAGCTCGAGGAGGCCTACGGGCTCTATTACCGGGTGGCCCGCGACTTCGTCCGGATGATCAGCAATCCCGACGTGATGCGGGCCTGCGTGCAGACGGGGATGCACTCCCGGTCGATCATGGGCTGGCTGATGCGGATCATGGCCAACCTGCTGCGGCCCGAGGAGGTCGGTCCGGCCGAGGCGGCCTACCGGGCCATGGCCGGGATCGCCCGGTCCCTGCAGTCCTCCTGAGGGCTATTTCTTCTTCGGCAGGCTGGCCGCGACGCGGCCCTCGACGGCCGAGATCAGGCTGCTGCCGGTGGTGGCCGGGAAGCCGGAAGGACTCGCCATGGCCACGATGGCCTGGGCACGACCACCGAAGATGACGACGACGGCGGTGACGACGGTGGCCTTCCCCGCCGTGCGGGCGACGTCGAAGGCCTGGACGTGCAGACGGCTGGTGGGGACGCCGGTCACCGTGGCCGGTTGGACCGTGACCGAGGTGAACGTGGCGGCGGCGCTGCCGGCGGCATAGGGCAGCATGGCCTGGGCGTAGGGCTTGTAGCAGGTGGCGAAGGCGGCGGCGGCGGAGAAGACGTTGAAGTCGGCGTGCTCGGACGTCGGGCCCCTCATGACGGCGACGGCCGAGCTGACCGAGAGACCGGCGCCCCCCGGGTCGCCGTAGACGGGGGTGGTCGCCACGGCCGTCCGGGCCGGGGAGGGGCCGCCGAAGGCACGGGTGACTTCCGCCGTGGGCACCTTCAGGCACTGGGCGAGCGTGGCGGTGGCGGTCCTCTGCGCGGCGGTGGCGGCGGCCGAGGGGACGGCGACCGAGACGAGGGCACTGTTCGAGGAGCCGGGCGTCGTCTTCCATCCCGGCAGGTCCGACGCCTGGACGCCGACGTGGGCGGCCAGGGCGACGTCGCCCTGGAGCTGGACCGGGGTGGGAGCGGCGTGCCCGGACTTCGAGTGGTGCCGCTCGTAGTACCAGCCACCGGCGGCGCCGATGACGAGCAGGATGACGACGAGCAGGATGACGATGCGGCCCGAGACACGCCGGTGACGGACGGGTGGAGGCGGCGGCGTCAGCCTGTCGCGCTCCTCCTCGGCCGGCGTGCCGGTGGATCCCGAGGACCCAGCGCCGACCATGGCCGATCCCGCCATGGCTGATCCCGAGACTGCGGCGGCACCGACGAACCGGCTTCCCGGCGTGGTTGACCCGGCCTTCGGCTCGGACGCCGCGTCGGGGGCGCCGGTCTTGGCGGCGTCGTCACCCTTGGCTTTATCGGCCGTCTTGCCTACGTCAGCCGCCTTGGTGGATTCGTCCTTGGTGGCCTCGTCCTTCTTGCCGGCCAGGAATTTGCCCGGTTCGACCTTCTGGGGGGGCTCGTCTCGCTTGACCGACGGCTCGACCTTGGCAAAGACCGGTGGCTCGATCTTCGGAGGCGACGGCGGCCGAGGCGGAGGCGGAGGCGGAGGCGGAGGCGGTGGCGGAGGCGGTGGCGGAGGCGGAGGCGGAGGCGGAGGCGGAGGCGGTGGCGGAGGCGGTGGCGGTGGCGGAGGCGGTGGCGTCTCGGCCTTGGGAGGCATGCCGACCTTCGGGCTGTCGGAGGCCTTGACCGCGTCGGTGCCCTTCGACGACTCGCCCTTGGCCGGAGGTGCGCCCAGTGGCGTCCCGGACGGGACGGCTGATCCTGCCTTCGCTCCTGCGGCCGCGGCCGCGGTCGCCGT
>DATNJD010000106.1:0-2683 GCA_035604075.1 Acidimicrobiales bacterium | reverse complement strand
AGCCGTTATCGCCATCGAGCCTCTCGATCCTCCTGGTCTTCCCGCCACGCCCACCGACGAGGGATTGGCCGAGCAGCTGACGGGCATGGCATGGACGATCGTCAAGCTCGCCACCCTGCACCGGACCATCCGACCGGACCTCCTCGACAGCCCCAACCGACTGGTCACCGCCGAGGCTGCCGACCTGGGGGCCGCCGACACCACCCCCGACAACCTCTACATGATGGGCACCTTCCGACTGGCGGCGGACGAGGCCCTGGTCATCGATCTCGTCCCGCCCGACACCCGCTACTGGAGCGTCACCCTCGAGAACATCTGGCACGAGTGCATCGACCCCCGGCGCCGGCGGAGCTCGATAACGAACGCCCAGGCCCGTCGGCGCGAGGACGGCACCGTGCGGATCGTCATCGCCGCCACCGATGCGACCGCCATCACCACCACCGACGGCGACACCGGTGCCCACCCGGAGACCGCAACCACCGCCGATGCCACCAACTGGCTCGACACGGGCGGCCGGCACCGGGGATTCGTCGTCATCCGCTGGCTCGACAATCCCGATCCGCCGTCCGTCGTCACGCGGGTGCAGAAGCTGGCCGCGGGGGGACGCTGATGGCCAGCGGGCGCTTCGACATGAGCACGCTGGTGGACGAGGCCGTGGCCCGGGCGGGCGAGGAGGACTTCGGCGAGCCCACCTGGCAGGAGGGCCTCGGCATTCTGCTCGACGGCCTCGAGGAGGAGGCCCGGCTCTCGGACATCGGTATCGAGATCGCCGCGTCGGGCATCGTCGATTACCTGGCCACCCGCCTGTCCCTGACCGCCTGGCGCCGCGACCACCCCGAGGTGGCCGAGGGCACCGTGGTGCGGCCCATCGTCATCGTGGGGCAACCCCGGACGGGCACCACCATCCTCTACGACCTGCTCGCCCAGGACCCCACCCTGCGGGCGCCGCTCACCTGGGAGGTCGACAAGCCGGTGCCGGCGCCCGAAACGGCGACCTACGGATCCGATCCCCGGATCGCCGAGGTCCAGGCCACCATCGACATGGTCGAGTCGGTGATGCCCGGCTTCATGAGCTTCCACGCCATGGGGGCGCGCCTCGCCCAGGAGTGTGTGCGCATCACGGCGGGCGACTTCCGCAGCATGATCTTCAACACCCAGTTCCGCGTGCCCACCTACAACCGGTGGCTCCTGTACGACGCCGACTACGCCCCCGCCTACCGGTGGCACCGCCGCTATCTCCAGCACCTCGAGTCCCGGCACCCGGCCACCCAGTGGCTCCTCAAGTCACCCGCCCACCTCTGGAGCCTCGACGCCCTGGCGGCCGAGTATCCCGACGCCATCGTCGTCCAGACCCACCGCGACCCGCTCAAGGTCATCGCCTCCGTGAGCGCCCTCGTTACCCACCTGCGAAGGATGTCGAGCGACGCCGTGTCGATGCCCGAGATCGCCGAGGGCTACGCCGAGGACATCTTCCTGGGGCTCGACCGGGGCATGAGCGCCCGGGACCGCAACACCTTCCCCCCCGAGCAGGTGGTGGACGTCCACTTCGCCCAATTCCGGGCCGATCCGCTGGACACCGTCAGGCAGCTCTACATCGCCCTCGGCCGTGAGCTCACCGATGACACCGAGGCCCGCATGCGGGCCTTCCTGGCCGGGCACCCCGACGACGGCGGGGGAGGCCGCTACCAGTTCTCCGATACCGAGCTCGACGCCGGCGCCCTGCGCGAACGGTCCCGCCCCTACCAGGAGAGATTCGAGGTGGCCTCGGAAACGGTCCGCTGATTGGAGCGATCGCTACCCGGTCAGGCCCCGGAGGACGAAATCGCAGATCTCGGTGGCGGCCTCGTCGCCCGGGCGCGGCAGGGCATCGGCGGCCCGCACCGACATGGCGCCGTAGATCTGTTGGCCGATCAGCGTGACGGCGCGGTCCGGATCGATGGACCGGAACGCCCCGCTGGCCACCCCCTCGTCGAAGAGCTCCCTGATCCGACCGACCACGTCCAGCCCGATCATGGCGAGCTCGGAGCCGACGGCGGCCCCTGCCGGCGCCAACGTCTCGTACGTGGCGAACGCCAGCCGGACGAAGGCGGGGCTCGTGTCGACCTGCTCGAAGAGGCCGACGACGAGCAGCTGCAGCTTCTCGATCGGCGTCTCCACCAGGTCCCACCGGTCCGAGACCGTGTCCACCAGTTGGTCGTACATCCGCTTCAGGCACGCCCGGATCAGCTCGTCGCGATTGGCGAAGTAGACGTAGATCGTGGACCGGGCCACGCCCGCCTCGGAGGCGATCTCGTCCATCGACACATCGGTGCTCCCTCTCTCGCCGAAGAGGTGTCGGGCCACGTCGATGATCTGGTCGCGCCGGAAATCCCGGATGACCTCCTTGAGGTCCTGGGAGGTCTGCCGGGCCATGTCAGGCCGTCACCCGGGCGCCGGGGGTGAAAGCGACCGGGATGTGCTTCACCCCGTTGATGAACGACGACTGCAGCCTCTCCACCTTGCCGTCGAGGGCGATGTCGGGGATCCGGTTGAGCAGGTGCTCGAACATCACCCGGATCTCCATCCTCGCCAGGTTGGCACCCAGGCAGAAATGCGGTCCCCCTCCCCCGAAGGCGATGTGGGGGTTGGGCTTGCGGGTGATGTCGAACCGCTCGGGCTGATCGAAGACCGTCTCGTCGCGATT
>DATNJD010000105.1:0-5574 GCA_035604075.1 Acidimicrobiales bacterium | reverse complement strand
AACGCCACCCCCGAAGGGTTCCTGCGGCACTCCTGGGCCATGACGGTCGACAGCGCGCCGTGGCACGAGCAAGAGGACCGTTTTCGCCGGTCAATGGAGACCCGCCACCAGGTCGTCACCGATCCGTTCCACTCCCAGGACCGGACCCGGCCGCTCGCCGCGCCGGCGTCACCTCCGGCACCCCACGACGTGTTCGCGAACGTGCCGGACACCGATCTGACGGTGCCCGCCAATCGCGTCTGGGCTCTGGCCGCCCTGGGGGCGGCGAAGCCACCGGTGCCGGCCGAGGCGACGGAAACGGAGGTCGACGTGGCGGTGGCGCACGCGGCCGACGCCACCGTCGGTTGGAGCCGACTTCCGGGCGGGCAACGACGGAAGCTGCTCGAAGCGGCCGGGCACGTCATGGACGCCGGCCGGGCGGACGCCGTGACGGTCATGGCGACCGAGGCGGGGAAGACATTTGCCGAGGCCGATCCGGAGGTGTCCGAGGGCGTCGACTACGCCCGGTGGTACGCGGCCGGCATCAACCTGCTGGACACACTCGACGCCGAGGTGGCGAGCGAACCGTGCGGGGTGGTCGTCGTTTCCCCGCCGTGGAACTTTCCCTACGCCATCCCGGCCGGAGGCGTGCTGGCCGCCCTGGCCGCCGGCAACACGGCGATCTTGAAACCGAGCCCCGAGGCCCCGGCCACGGCCGCCGTTCTCGTCGCACAACTCCACCGGGCCGGTCTCGACCACGGTCTCGTGCAGCTGGTGACCGCTCCCGACGGGCCCGCCGGCCGACGTCTCATCACGCACCCGTCAACGGGCGCTGTCATCCTGACCGGATCATGGGACACGGCCCGTCTCTTCGCCCGCTGGGCACCGCACCGGCGACTCCTGGCCGAGACGTCGGGGAAGAACGCCGTCGTCGTCACGGCCGCCGCCGACGTGGACCAAGCGGTGAGCGACCTGGTGCGTTCCGCCTTCGGCCACGCCGGACAGAAGTGCTCGGCGGCCAGCCTGGCCATCGTCGACGCCTCGCTCTACGACAACAGCCCCTTCCTCCGTCAGTTGGCCGACGCCGTCGGCGCCCTGCGGGTGGGCATGGGGAACGATCCCGCCTCGCAGGTCGGACCGATCGTCGGCCCGTTCACCGAGTCCCTCGAGCGGGCCCTCACCCGGCTCGATCCGGGTGAGACCTGGTTGGTCGAGCCCCGCTGTCTCGATGGACAGCGACGCCTGTGGTCGCCCGGCGTCCGGATCGGAGTGCGACCCGGTTCGTGGGCCCACGAGACGGAATGGTTCGGTCCCGTTCTCGGGGTCATGCGGGCCGGTTCCCTCGATCAGGCGCTCGCCTGGCAGAACGCCGTGGCCTACGGGTTGACGGCGGGATTGCAATCGCTCGATCCGACCGAGCACCGGCGCTGGGTCGACACCGTCGAGGCCGGAAACCTCTATGTCAACCGTCCGACCACCGGCGCCCTGGTCGGGCGCCAGCCCTTCGGCGGATGGAAGCGATCGAGCATGGGTCCGACGGCCAAGACTGGTGGTCCCAACTACCTGCTGGCCCTGCGGCGTTGGCGCGATGCTCATGATGTCGGTGTCGACGAGACGATCGCCCACTACCGGCATTGGTGGGACTGCCATTTCGGACGGACCACGGAGCTGGCCGGTCTCGCCTCCGAGTCCAACGAGCTGCGCTACCGGCCCTTCGATCCGGGTGTGATCGTCCGCATCGACGACGAGGTCTCCGACGACGAGCTGGCCAAGGCACTCGGTGCCGCCGACCTGACCGGGACGACGGTGAGGGTGTCGAGCGCACGCCCGCGACCGGGACGACGGACCGGGACCCGGTTCACCATCGAGAGCAGCGACGCCCTGGCACTCTCGCTCGCCCGATCAGCCGGGGCGCGTCTGCGGCTCCTGGGCCGGGCCGAACCCGACGTCCTCGCCGCCGCCGCCGCGCAGGCGATCACGGTCATCTGCGATCCGGTCTGCTCCCACGGTCGCATCGAACTCGTCCGCTGGCTTCGTGAGCAGGTGGTGACCCGGAGCCTCCACCGGTACGGCAACGTCGTCTACGCCCCCTTGGGGGATTCTCCCGCCGCCGCGTCAGGCGTTGTCGTGTGACCTCCGTCAGCAGCGGTGCGGAGAACGTCAGGTCGGCTCGGGCACCGGGGCGGGCAGAACGTGCACGCACTCGTTCAGGCTGTTGTCGCTCACCGGGTTGTAGTGCGCGTCACCGCTGTAGGTGACGAGCAGGCAGAACCATCCGGGGTTGTTCAGATGGAACGTATCCGTGGCGGTGGCCAACCCGAAGCCGGAGAAGCCGAAGGGGACGACATCAGGACCCAGGTTGGGAGACGTGCACGGTGCCGGGGTGGCCAACGGGCCGCATGCTGTGAAGCTGACCGACCCGCTCGGCGTCGCGCCCAGGAAATTGCCGATCACCAGCGCCGTGTCGGTGTCGTTGCCTCCGGCGTAGATCGTCCTGATTCCGGGCCATGTGATGAGAAAGGGCGTCGTCGGCCCGTGGCCTGCGAAGGACGCGCTCGGACCACCCACCGCGGCCTCGCTGACCCCGGCGGTACCTCCCACCAGAAGGGCCGAGACCACGGCGGCCGCCGCGCCGCGAAGGAAGTACCGATGCATCTGTCCATCTCCTATCCGCCTGTGGGCCCTTGTGGCCGCAACGCTACGAACTGCACCTGTAAACCTACGTGGCGTGAACGAGGCGGACAAACGCGGGCGAAAGTCCGGCCGAGGCGCAACGAACGAAGCGGGTCTCGGTCGATTCCCACGCAAAAGAGTCAGATGATCACGACCAGTACCGGCATCTCGGGCCGACGTGGCCCGCGCTTGCGTCGACTGCCGTTGCATCCGGCTCAGATCGGCGTTGCTCCCGACCCCTGTCCCCGTGGCCCGGACGGAGCAGTTACTGCTGGAGTGCCCGCCGCTGCAGCAGCCGGGCGGAGAATTGATTGCCCTCGATCGGCGTCACGGCAATGCCCGGCGGTCGACCCTGAGCCCACGGTGCCGCATCGGTCGAGAGGAGCCAGGTGCCGATCGTGGCCGAGCGAAGTTCGGAACAGCTTCGCCAGAAGGAGGGGCTCAGGGGAATCGACGCCACCAGGGCACCGTCCATCTCGAGAACGACCTCTTCCCATGCCGAATCGAAGTACCGGTCGCGATCGGCCTTGGTCAACCTCAGCCCGTACCCGGCAGGGTCTTCCGGCGGCCCTCCGTTGTGCCAGGCGGTTGCGTACACTTCACCAACGCTAACACCTACGTCCTTGCGTCTTTCTCCGATGGACGAAAGGGAATTGTGAATTCCATGACCTCGTTGGACGTGCGTCCGGTGGCCGGCGCCCTGGGGGCTGCTCTGACGGGCATCGACCTGGTCAAAGTGACCGAGAGTGCCGAACTCGACGAGGTGCGCTTGGCTCTGGCCGATCACCTGGTGGTGTTCCTGCCCGATCAGCATCTCGACCTCGACGGCCTGGAACGGATCACCGACCTCCTGGGCGGCAGGGACCACACCCCATTCGTGGCCCCCCTCCAGGATCGACCGTACGTCATCCGGGTCATCAAGGAGCCGGGTGATCAGCTCAACTTCGCCAATGCCTGGCACAGCGACCTGAGTTACCTGCCCGAGCCCCCGTCGTACACGCTTCTCCACGCATGGGAGGTCCCGGCCTTCGGCGGCGACACCGTCTGGTCGAACCAGTACCTCGCCTACGAATCGCTGTCTCATGGTCTGAAGGAGACCCTGACGTCGCTCGCGGCCGTGCATTCGGCCGGGATGGCCTACGGAACGGGCGGTTTCCTCGACAAGGTGAAGGACCTCACCTCCATGGCCATCGCCCCGTCGGCCGACGCCTACGCCGAGCACGTCCATCCCGCCGTCATCGAACACCCGGTCACCAAGCGGCCGGCGTTGTATGTCAATCCCGTCTACACGACCCGCTTCCACGGTTGGAATCCGGTCGAGTCGCAGGAGTTGCTCAACCACATCTACCGGCAGGCGACCAACGAGAATTTCACCTGTCGGCTGCACTGGGCCCGACACACTCTGGCCATCTGGGACAACCGCTGCACGATGCACAATGCTCTCAACGACTACTCGGGCGAACGCCGCGAGATGTTCCGGACGAGCGTAAAGGGCTCGGCCCCGCGCCCCTGGCCCGGCGGTGCCGCCCCGCAATGAATCTCCGGTAGGTGAGATCACCCGGCGCGGTGCAGGTGGTTCCCCGTCTTTTCGTCTGAAATGTGCGTCGCGTACTCTCAGCAACGGCTGAGGGGAGTTCCGTTTCGATGCGACCGGTGGTGACGGCAGTGGCTGCAGCCGCGATCAGCATGACCGGTGTCGTCGGTCTGGGGTTGCTCGCAACCCCGACAGCGGCCGGCGCCACCCCACTTCCGGTCGTCTACAACGGCGTTCTCGGGTACTCGCACGTTTCCAGTACCGCGAGTCCGCCCGGCGCCAACGATTGGAACTGTCGTCCGACGGCGGCTCATCCCCGTCCCGTCGTTCTGGTCCACGGCACGTTCGGCGACATGGACGACTCCTGGCAGGCGCTCTCGCCGCTCCTGGCCGACAACGGATACTGCGTCTACGCCCTCAACTACGGACCCTCCGACGGAAGCGGCGACGTCGGGGTCTACGCCGTGGGCGATATCGCCCAATCGGCCCACCAGCTCTCCGTGTTCGTCGATCAGGTCCTCGCCGCCACGGGAGCGAGCCAAGTCGACCTGGTGGGCCACTCCCAGGGGGGGATGATGCCCCGCTACTACATCAAGGACCTGGGCGGGGCCACCAAGGTCCACACCCTGATCGGTTTGGCCCCCTCGAACCACGGCACCACCCTCGACGGTCTCTCGACCCTGGCCGGTTATCTCCCCGGCGCCAGTCAATTCACGAGCGCCTGTCCCGCCTGTGGCGAACAGGAGGCGGGGTCGCCCTTCCTCACGACCCTGAACGCCGGGGGCGATACCGTCCCCGGCGTCCACTACACGGTCATCGAAAGCATCTACGACGAGGTCGTCACCCCCTACACCTCGGCCTTTCTCTCCGGTCCGGACGTGACCAAAATCACCCTGCAGGACCAGTGCCCCCTCGACGACGGCGAGCACCTGTCGATGCCGTACGACCACATCGCCGACGCCGACGTGTTGAACGCCCTCGACCCTGCCCACCAGCACGCTCCGGTGTGCTCTCCCGTGCTTCCCGTCGTCGGGGGCTGAGCCCGTCGCACAGAGATCGTCCTTTCGACGCCGTCGGCGTCGGTGGGCTCAGATGAGAGGCGGTGACCGGTCCCGCCTACGGCTTTCTCCTGGTGGCCCTGCTCTTCGCCGTGGGCGACTGGGTCGCACGCGTCGCCAAGAGCACCCGGCTCGAGTACGTCAGCAAGCCGGCCACCCTCCTCGCCCTCATCCTCACCGCCATCGCCCTGTCCCCCGCTCCCGACGCCGGCACCAGACGGGCCTGGTTCGTCGTCGCCCTCGTCTGCTCGCTCATCGGCGACGTGCTTCTCATGCTCCCGTCCGACCTCTTCGTGGCCGGCCTCGTCGCCTTCCTCCTGGGTCACCTCT
>DATNJD010000104.1:0-5155 GCA_035604075.1 Acidimicrobiales bacterium | reverse complement strand
CTCGCCCGACGGCAACGGGAAGACGGCGGGCTTCGACGCTCCGGGCATCGACGCTCCGGGGACCGACGAGACGGACGAGTCCGTCGAGCCCGTCGAGCCCGTCTTCGACCTGGCCGAGTTCTCCCGGCAGATCCGCGCCCTGCCGCAATTGGGCGAAGCCCTCGACCGGATGTGGCCCCGGTTGAGCGCCGAAGAGCTGTTGCACGACCTCTTCGGGTCACCACCGCTGCTGGCCCTGGCGGCGCGGGGCATCCTGTCCACGTCCGAACAGGCCGCCCTCGTCCGCGACCGCAGCGGCTCCCTGGCCGAGATCCCGTGGACGGCGGCCGATCTGGCCCTCATCGACGAGGCCCGGGTGCTCCTGGGCAAGCGCCGCACCCGCACGGGGGCGGGCTCCGATCCCGACGACGGACCACGCACCTACGGCCAGATCGTCGTGGACGAGGCCCAGGACCTCTCGCCCATGCAGTTGCGCATGGTGGCGCGCCGGTCGCTGTCGGGTTCAGTCACCGTCGTGGGGGACATCGGCCAGGCCACCGGGCCCTGGGCCCCCTCCAGCTGGGACGACGTCACCGCCCATCTCCCGGGGGAGCGGCCCCCGCGGCTGGTCGAGCTGACCGTGAGCTACCGGACCCCGGCCGAGGTGGTCGAGGTGGCGTCGCGGGTGCTGGCCACCGCCGCGCCGGAGCTGCGACCGCCGCGGCCCGTCCGTCGCTCGGGTCACGCCCCGCTCTTCGTGGACGCGCCCGGCGACCTGGCGGGGGCCGTGGTCCGCGCCGCCGCCGACGTCGTGGCGGACGTCGCCCCGGGGACGGCGGCCGTCCTGGCGCCGGCGTCACTGGTGGGGGAGTTGGCCCTCGCCCTCGACGTGGCGGGCTATCAGGCCATCGATCCCCGACGCGACGGTCTCGGGTCGCCGCTCTCGCTGTTGCCCGTCGATCTGGCCAACGGGCTCGAATTCGACGCCGTCATCGTCGTCGAGCCCGCCGCCATCGCCGAGGAATCGCCCCAGGGACTGCGGGCCCTCTACGTGGCGCTCACCCGCCCCACCCAGCGTCTCGTCGTCGTCCACGCGCGGCCCCTGCCGGCGAGCCTCCACGCCTGACACCGCCTGACACCGCCTGACACCGCCTGACATCGTCGCGCGCCGGGCCGTCGCCGTGTCTGCGTCGGGGTCCCGGTCCCCCGCTGTGCTCGCGTACCCGTCCCAGGTCTGCCACGGTGTTGGCGCGGAGGGGCCGCCGTCCGCTAGGAAAGACGCCGTGACGCAGGCACTGTCGGTGGAACAGACCGCGCCAGGGCAGCGCCACGTACCCGAGCGGCCGGCACTGCTCGCCGTCGGTGTCATCATCTGGCTCGGCTCCGAGGTCATGTTCTTCAGCGGCCTCTTCGCCGCGTACTTCACCATCCGGGCCAACGCCCCGTCCACGTTGCACGCGGCGTGGCCCCCCCTGGCGGGGGAGCACCTCGACTACATCCAGGCCGGCATCTTCAGCGTCTTCCTCCTGGCCTCGAGCCCCACCTTCCAGTTGGGCGTCTGGGCCGAGGAACGCGGCGACAGGAGCCTGGCCCGCAAGTGGATCGTCACCAGCTTCATCCTGGGCGGTGCCTTCCTGGCCAACACCCTCTACGAGTGGCACGACTTCGCGTCGCACGGACACGGACCTTCGCTCAACGCCTACTGGTCGCTCTTCTTCATCATGACGGGCATCCACGGTCTGCACGTGGCCCTCGGTCTTCTCGCCATGCTCTTCCTCCTCGGCCGGATGAAGGGCGACGCCGGCGACCCGGGGGAGACGAACGTCTATCAAGCGGTCGGGTACTACTGGCACTTCGTCGACATCGCGTGGATCGGCATCTTCAGTTGCCTGTTCCTCCTGAAATCAGGCTGATGACCGAGGAGACCACCAAGGTGACCGAGGAGACCACCGAACCGGTGAAGACCAAGCGACGCCGCCTCTTCGTGCTGCCGGCACTGGTGGTCACCGGTGTGGCCGTCGTCGGTCTGCTCAGTCCCGGGGCCAGTTCGGCGGCACCGTCGGCCAGCCTGGTCGCCTTGAACGCCAGCGCCCCGCCCAGCTCCATCACGTACACGAAGCTGCCCCAGTCCTACATCGGCCCCGGGGAGCAGCTCTTCGAGGCCAACTGCGCCAGCTGCCACGGCGTCGACGGCACGGGCGGCATCGTCGGCGTGAACCTGGTGGGCCTGGGGCCGGCCACCGCCGACTTCTGGGTGGGCACGGGGCGCATGCCCCTCGGCAACATCGCCCAACAGCCGGTGCAGAAGACGCCGAGGTTCCCGCCCAAGCAGATTCTCCAGATCGCCGCCTTCGTCGGCTCGCTCGGCCCGGCCGCCCCCGGTTTCCCGAGCGGGATCCCCGTCGTCAACCTCAATGGTGCCAACCTGACCGACGGCAACTCCCTGTTCGTCCTCAACTGTGCCGCCTGCCACACCATCACCGGGTCGGGCGACGCGCTGGCCGACGGCTACTCGGCGCCGACGTTGCACAAGGCCACCGCCGTCCAGGCCGTCGAAGCCCTGCGGACGGGACCGGCCAACATGCCCCACTTCGGCCCCGGACAGCTGAACAACCAGCAGATCGCCGACATCGTGGCTTACGTCCTCGGGCCCATCCAGCATCCCAACAACGCCGGCGGTCTGGGCCTGGGCGGTATCGGACCGGTGGCCGAGGGGTTCATCGCCCTCTTCATCGGAGTGGGAGGACTGATGCTGGTGGCCTTCTGGGTGGGGGACCGGTCATGACCGATCATTCGCCTCACGGGTCGTCGGGTCACGCACCGGGTCACGCACCGGGCACGCCGGGGTCCGGCACCGACGGCGCCCTCTCCGTCGCCTCGTTCGACGACCCCCATCTGCAGCCCCTGGCCAAGAACCCCCGCCGGGCCGAGCTGGCCATCGGCGTGCTCCTGATCATCGGTGTGGCCGGCTTCGCCGCCTACGGCGCCCTGTACTGGGTCGGGGGCCAGACGCAGTGGGAGGGCCTCTACCTCGGTGTCGGGCTCTTCGGCTTCGGCTTCGGCCTCTCGGCCTGGGGCAAGTACCTGCTGCCCCGCGGGCCCTTCGTAGAGGACCGGCACCCCTTCGCCTCCACCGAGCTCGAGGTCGAAGCCATGACGGCCGCCGTGGTCGATCGGGGCACCGCCGTCGTGCGGCGCCGGGGCTTCCTGGCCGGACTGCTGGCCGCCGGGTCGGGAATCATGGGGATTGTCCTCGGCTTTCCTCTTCTGCGCTCTTTGGGGCCGACACCGAAGAAGACCTTCGACCGCACCAATTGGACGAAGGGCAGTTATGTGGTGGACATCTCCGGGCGCCGGATCCACAGAGCCGACATCGAAGTGGGGGGCGCACTCACCGTCTTCCCCGAGCGCTTCGTCAATTCGGAGAACGCTCAGGCCGTCGACCAGACCATGCTCATCCGCCCCCAGAAGACCCCGTTTCTGACCAAGCCCGGACGCGAGGGGTGGACGCCCGACGGCTACGTGGCCTATTCGAAGGTCTGCACCCACGCCGGCTGCCCGGTCGGCCTCTACCAGGAGCAGCTCTACCAGCTGCTCTGCCCCTGTCACCAGTCGCTGTTCAACGTCCTCCATGGTGCCCAGCAGGTCTTCGGGCCGGCCCCTCGCCCGCTGCCCCAGCTGCCGCTCTACATCGACGCCGACGGCTTCCTGCGGGCGCAGAGCGGGTACCTGGAGCCCATCGGGCCCGGATTCTGGGAGCGCTCATGAGCACGACGATCCCGACCACCACCGGCAACGGGGCGCGGCCGAACGGGGCGCGGCCGAACAAAGCCTGGAAGCCGACGGAAGGCGCCGTCCGCTGGTTGGACGACCGGCTGGGGGTGGCCAAGGGCGGCCGCACGCTGCTCGACAAGATCTTCCCCGACCACTGGTCGTTCCTGCTCGGGGAGATCGCCCTCTACTCCTTCATCATCCTCTTGGCCACCGGTGTCTTCCTGTCGCTCTATTTCGTCCCGTCGTCGTCCGACGTCATCTACCACGGCGCCTACCTGCCGCTGCGCGGCGCCCACATGTCGGCCGCCTACGCCTCGTCGCTCGACATCTCCTTCGCCGTGCGCAGCGGTCTCGTCATCCGCCAGATGCACCACTGGGCGGCCGACGTCTTCGTGGGGGCCATCGCCGTGCACATGGCCCGGATCTTCTTCACCGGCGCCTTCCGCAAGCCCCGCGAGCTCAACTGGTTCATCGGCGTCACCCTGCTGACCCTGGCCATCATCGAGGGCTTCCTCGGCTACTCGCTCCCCGACGACCTGGTGTCGGGCACGGGCATCAGGATCGCCTACTCCATCATCCTGTCGATCCCCGTTGTCG
Organism: Acidimicrobiales bacterium; assembly: GCA_035604075.1. Taxonomy (GTDB): domain Bacteria; phylum Actinomycetota; class Acidimicrobiia; order Acidimicrobiales; family UBA8190; genus Palsa-661. The sequence goes on along the minus strand of DATNJD010000104.1, from coordinate 805 downwards.
GCAGCTACCTGGCCACTTTCGTCTTCGGCGGCAACTTCCCCGGCAACGGGATCATCATCCCCCGCTTCTTCATCCTCCACGTCCTCATCATCCCGCTGGTCCTCCTGGGCCTGATCGCCGGTCACCTGGGCCTGCTCGTACGCCAGAAGCACACGCAGTTCCCCGGTCACGGCCGGACCGAGAACAACGTGGTGGGCACGCCCATGTACCCGACCTTCATCTTGAAGACGACGGGGTTCCTTTTCATGATTACCGGCGTGCTGTGGGCCCTCGGCGGGCTGGCCCAGATCAACCCCATCTGGCAGTTCGGCCCCTACACGGCCACCCGGATCAGCTACGCCGTGCAGCCCGACTGGTACATGGGATGGCTCGACGGCGCGCTGCGGATCATGCCCAGTTGGGAGTTCACCGGCTTCGGCCACACCATCCCCTTCGTCGTGTTCCTGCCCGCCGTGCTCTTCCCCGGGCTCACCTTCACCCTCTTCTACCTGTGGCCCTTCATCGAATCGAGGGTCACCGGCAACAGAAATCTCCACAACCTTCTCGAGCGTCCCCGGGACAGGCCCCTGCACACCGCCGTCGGGGCGACCGGGTTGGCCTTCTACTTCATGCTCTTCTCGGCCAGCTCGACCGACGTCCTGGCCAACTTCTTCCAGGTATCGCTCAACTCGGTGCTCTGGTTCTTCCGCTTCGCCGTCATCATCATCCCCATCGTCGTCGGCTTCACCACCTGGCAGATCTGTCGGGAAATGGCCGGCGTCTCCGGTATCGGCAAGCGCAAGCGGGCCGTGGTCGTCACCCGTTC
>DATNJD010000103.1:0-3267 GCA_035604075.1 Acidimicrobiales bacterium | reverse complement strand
AGCCGTGGTCGCCCAGGTACTGGAGCGAGGCCATGTCAAGCTCGACCTCCTCGGTGATTCTCTCCAATCGCACCCGGTCACCGGGCTCCACATCGGCCAGGCTCATCTGAGGGAGGGAATCCTCGGCCCGCTCCGCTCCCGGGATGGGATTGCCGTGAGGGCAGGTGCTCGGGTTGCCGAGGAGCGCCACCAGATGGGTCTCGACCTCGTCCGAGATCACGTGCTCCCAGCGCCCGGCCTCGAGATGGGCCTTGTGCCAGGGGAGACCGATGATGTCGACCAACAATCTCTCGGCCAGCCGGTGCTTGCGGATGACGCTGTCGGCCACCGTCCGGCCCCGATCGGTCAGGACGATCACCCGCCCGGTGCGGCGGACATAGCCGTCGTCGGTCAGCCGGTCGAGCATCTCGGACACCGACGGCGCCGTCCTGCCCATGCGTTGGGCGATCCGGGCCTGGATGACCGGGGTGCCCTCTTCGACCAGCGAATGGATCGTTTCGAGGTACTCCTCGACGGGGGGGTGGAAGCCGTCGGTCACCTTCCCCATCCTATCGACGGCGACCCTCCCCGATAGCGGGTACCCAAATGGGGTAGAGAAACTGCCCAAAGCAATGTATATCGGGCGTGTTGACCTCAAATATTCGGGAACCCTAATATTCATGCACCCGACCGACGCCGACGTCGGACGTCCCGGCCCGCCGCCCGAAGGGGACTGCCCGCATGAGGAAAGTGACCCGAACCCGAGCTCTGGCGGGGCTCCTCGGTGCGCTCGTCGGCGCCGGCGTCCTTGCGGGCTGCGGTGGCGGATCGTCGGCGGGGGCGCCGTCCATCACGCTGTACAACGGCCAGCACGTCCAGACCACCGATGCCCTGGTGCAGGCCTTCGAGAAGCAGACGGGCATCCACGTGAACGTCCGCAGCGATGATGAGGACGTCTTCGCCGATCAGATCGTCCAAGAGGGATTGCGGTCCCCGGCCGACGTGATCTACACAGAGAATTCGCCGCCGCTCGAGTCCCTCCAGGAGCGCGGTCTTCTCTCCACCGTGGATGCGAGCACCCTGGCCAAGGTGGCGCCGCGCTACAGCTCACCGCGCCACCAGTGGGTGGGCGTGTCGGCGCGCAGCAGCGTCATGGTCTACAACACCGCTCTGGTCAAAGCTGACCAGTTGCCCCGCTCGGTGATGGACCTGGCCGAGCCCCGGTGGCGCGGCAAGCTGGCTCTGGCCCCGGGGGAGACCGATTTCCAACCGATCGTCACCTCGATCGCGGTGAGGTACGGCAAAGCGGCCGCCCTGGCCTGGCTGCAGGCCGTGAAGGCCAACGCCGCCAGCCATACCTATCCGGACAACGAGGTCCTCACCGACATGATCAACCGGGGCCAGGCGGCCATCGGGATCATCAACCACTACTACTGGTACCGCCTCGGCTACGAGGTTGGCGCCGCCAGCGTGCACTCGGCCATCGCCTATTTCGCACCGGGTGACGCCGGATGGGTGATCGACGTCTCCGGTGCCGCCGTCCTGCGGTCGAGCCAGCATCAGCAGGAGGCCCAGCGCTTCCTCGCCTTCCTGGTGAGTAGGACGGGGGAGCAGATCATCGCCCACAGCCAGAGCTACGAGTACCCGTTGGGATCCGGTGTCACGACGGCCAAGGATCTCCGCCCCTTCGACACCCTGCAGCCGGCGCCCATCGGTGTGGCCCAGCTGGGCGACGGCTCGGCGGCGATCGCCCTCCTCCAAGAAGCGCAACTCCTGTGACCGAAGAGGGATATCTGCTCGACAATCGGGCCGCGGCCGCCGGGGTGCGCTTCCAGGCGCTGGCGGCCATCTTCGATCGGTCCACGTTCCGACACCTCGACGATCTCGGGCTCGCCCAGGGATGGCGCTGCTGGGAGGTGGGGGCGGGAGGCGTCTCCGTCGTCCGCTTCATGGCCGACCGGGTGGGCGGCGACGGCCGTGTGCTCGCCACCGACATCGACGTGTCGTGGGCACAGGAGGCGGCCGGTTCCATTGTGGAGTTCCGTCGCCACGACGTGGGACGCGATGCTCCTCCGCCCGAGCTGTTCGATGTCGTCCACGCCCGTCTGGTGCTCGTCCATGTCGTCCACCGTGACAACGCCCTTCGGGCCATGACCCAGGTCCTGCGACCCGGTGGCTGGCTCCTGGTGGAGGACGCCGATCCGGCTCTCCAGCCGTTGAGCGTGCTCGACCCCCGAGGGCCGGACGACGAGCTGGCCAACCGGCTGCGCACCGGATTCCGGACCCTGCTCTCGCAGCGCGGCGCCGACCTGGCCTACGGACGCAAGCTTCCCACGCTCCTGCGTGAGGCCGGGTTTGTCGACGTGGCCGCCGATGCCTACTTCCCGGTGGTCCTGCCCGCCTGCGCCGAGCTGGAGACGGCGACCATGGCGATGATCGGGGACGATCTCGTCGCCTCCGGTGTGGCCACCGTCGACGAGATCCGCCGCCATGTGGCCAACGTGGCCGAGGGACGGGTCGATGTGGCCCAGCCCCCCATGATCTCGGCCTGGGGCCGGCGACCGTGACGGGCGCGGGGACGGCGGTCGTCGGACGGTGTCGGCCGTGACGGTGGCGACCTTGCCCGACCCGACCCACGTGCCCGCCGTGCACCGGAGACGTCCGCGTGCGTTGGTCGGCGCCAGCGTGGTGGTGGCGGCGCTGCTGATCCTGCCCCTCGTGTTCCTGCTCCTGCAGGCGCGTCAGGTGGGATGGGGCCAGCTCTCGGCCCTTCTGTTCCGCCATCTCACGGGCACCCTGCTGTGGAACACCGTGCGTCTGTCGATCGTCGTCACCGCCGCTTCGGCCGCCATCGGCACGGCGGCGGCGTGGTTCATCGAACGGACCGATCTTCCCGGGCGCCGCTGGTGGGCCGTACTCGTGGTCATCCCCGTGGCCATCCCCGACTTCGTGGTCAGCTTCGGCTGGGTGTCGGTGGCGCCCTCGCTGCACGGCTTCGCAGGGGCCGCCCTCGTCATGACCCTGGCCGTCTACCCGCTCGTCTACCTGCCGGTGGCGGCCAGCTTTCGCGGCGCCGACCCCGGTCAGGAGGAGGTGGCCCGCGGCCTCGGACTCGGTCGGGTCCGTACCTTCTTCCGCGTCACCGTCGCTCAGGCCCGGCCGGCCATCCTCGGCGGCTGCCTCCTCGTGGCGCTGGCCTTGCTGGCCGAGTACGGAGCGTTCGAGATCCTGCGCTACCAGACCTTCACCACCGAGATCTTCACCGAATTCCAGGTGGGTGACGTCCCC
>DATNJD010000102.1:0-2855 GCA_035604075.1 Acidimicrobiales bacterium | reverse complement strand
GGACGTCCACGGTGACGGGGCTCCCCCCCGGGGTGTGGGCGATGGCGTTGGCCACCAGGTTGTCGGCCACCTGGCGCAGCCGGTTGGCGTCACCCACCACGATGACCGGCGCGCCGGGGGAGAAGGTGATGTGGCGGTCGGGTGCCTTCACCCGGCCGGCGTCCACGGCGGCGGCCACCACGGCGGTGAGCTCGACCTGCTCGTGTTCGAGGGGTCGCTCACGATCGAGACGGGCCAGCAGGAGCAGGTCGTCGACCAGCTCGCTCATCCGGTTGGCCTCGCCCCGGATGTGGCGCATGGAGGTGGCGAGGTCTTCGGGCCGGTCGCGTGCCCCGCGGTCGAAGATCTCGGCGTAGCCGCGGATCGAGGTGAGCGGGGTCCGCAGCTCGTGGGAGGCGTCGGCCAGGAAGCGCCGGAGCCTCTCCTCCGAGGCGGCGCGCGCCGCGAAGGCGACCTCGATCTCCGAGAGCATGGTGTTGAGGGCTACCCCCAGCCGACCCACCTCGGTGTGGGATTCGGAGCCGGCCACCCGCTGGGTGAGGTCGCCCCCGGCGATGGCGCCGGCCGTGGTGGCCATCTCGTCGAGGGGACGCAGCCCCCGGCGGACGATCCACCACGAGAGGCTGCCGAGGACGATGAGAACGGCGGCCGAGACGAGGCCTTCCTGGCGCAGCAGGTGGGTGAGGGTGTCGTTCTCGTCGGTGAGAGGAAGGGCGACAACCACCACGAAAAGTCCAGGGCTGTCGTTGAGCACGATGCTCGACGCCACCCCCTCGTAGCTGTGGGCTCCGCAGCCGGTGTTGGAGACGGCGAAGAAGGTCGACGTTCTGGCCGTTCCCCCCGTGGACAGGGGCAGGGGGGCGGGCAGATCGGCCAATCGGGCCGTGTGGTCGTTGAAGAAGCAGGCGCTCAGCAATACGGTGCCGGTGCTGTCGCGCAGCTCGCCGTAGGTGCCGGGGAGCACGGCGGTGTCCCCTGAGAGTTTGCAGGCCTGGAACCCGCTTTCGTGCTGGTCCAGGCAGATCTGCAGGGCCCGCGAGACCGGGCCGGGTGCGGCCGCCAGCTGCTGGTCGAGCCGGGCGGCCAGGAACGACTGGAGCGAGGTGTAGGTCACCACGTCGGAGACGATGAGTCCGCCGGCCACGATGCCCACCAGCACCAGGAGCAGCCGGAGGCGGAGCGTCACGAGTTACTCCGGCGGCGGCCGCAGGGTGTAACCGACTCCCCGGACGGTGTGGATCAGGGGAGGGCCGAGGGAGTCGATCTTGCGGCGGAGGTAGGAGATGTAGATCTCGACGACGTTGGCGTTGCCGTCGAAGTCGTAGTTCCAGACCCGGTCGAGGATCTGCGACTTGGAGACGACGCGACCGGCGTTGAGCAGCAGATAGTGGAGCAGCTTGAACTCGGTCGGGGTGAGCTCGATGGCAGTCGTGCCGCGGAAGACCTCGTGGGACTCCTCTTCGAGGCGGAGGTCGGCCAGCTCGAGCCGGCCGTCGTCTCCCTCGCCGTGGACCCGGCGCAAGATGGCCCGGACCCGGACGATGAGCTCCTCGACCGAGAAGGGCTTCGTCATGTAGTCGTCACCGCCCAGGGTGAAGCCGCGCAGCTTGTCGTCGAGGGTGTCGCGGGCAGTGAGGAAGAGCACGGGCGTCCGGGTGCCGGCCATGTCCCGGCTCATCCGCTCGAGGACCTCGAAGCCGTTCAGGTCCGGGAGCATGACGTCGAGGACGATCAGCTGGGGCCGGAAGGTCCCGATGGCCTCCAGGGCCTGGCGGCCCAGATGGGCCACGCGGACGTCCATACCCTCATAGCGCAGGGCCATGGAGAGCAGATCGGTGATGCTGTGCTCGTCGTCGACGACGAGGATGCGCGGCGGAGTGGACACGTTTGTTCGCCTCCCTTGCGGGGATCCTGGACCACCTTTCTGTGAGTCTCCTGTGACCAAGGGGGCCTTGGCCAGATTCTCAGCGACTCCACAGGTATTTCACGGCCTTTCCCAATGGTCGGGGGTTCACACTTGTCTGACCTGGGACGATCGGTGACCGGGCGCGACCCGAAAGCGACGCTCACGGCCGGCCGCACGGACCGACATGTACATGGACGGGTCGGGCATCCGACAGACGAGGGAGACACATTGGCTCTGTTCGCAGCCCCGCTAGGGCGCAGGAGGTGCGACGGTCTCGACGCCGCCCCGGCCGACCCCCGACGTCCGACGGAGCGCCGTCACCGGAGTCGATCCCGCCTGATACTCGTGCTGATGGGCGGCGTTGCCCTCCTGCTCGCCGCCTGCGGCAACTCGTCGGCCAGCGGATCGAGCTCGTCGAGCACGACGAAGCCGGCAACCACCGCCTCTCGCGCCGCCTATACCGCGTGTCTCAAGCAGCACGGTGTCACGCTGCCGAACTTGGCCGGCCGCCCCGGCGGATCGGGGGCCACCACCCCGTCATTCACACCGGGATCCTTCCCGTCGGGAACGGGGGGCTTCGGAGGATTGGCGAACAATCCCAAGTTCCAGCAGGCGGCCGCCGCTTGTAAGAGCTTGCGGCCCTCCGGTGGTTTCGGCGGCGGTCGGTTCGGAGGAGCGGGCGGCTTCAACAGCACCGCGTTCGCCGCCTACCGGAATTGCCTGAAGCTGCACGGGGTCACGCTGCCGACCGGTGGGGCACGGGTTAGCGGCGCCGGCTCGACCCCACCGACCACGTTCGACCAGTCGAGTCCCACCGTGCAGGCGGCGCTGGCGGCCTGTGCCGCCCTGCGACCGGCGCCTTCGGCCACGACCACCACAACAGGCTGAGCATGCCGATCGGCGGCCGCTCGGTCTCTTGTGATCCCGACACGAAGGGACGGCACAGGAG
>DATNJD010000101.1:0-9134 GCA_035604075.1 Acidimicrobiales bacterium | reverse complement strand
GTGTCGATCGTGGTCGGTCTGGCTGCCGCTGCGCTCTACCTCAGCTCCCAGGTCGACATCGCGTTCCGAATCCCGGGGATCGCGTACTGGGCGACCGTCCTCGGTGGACTCGCCGCTTCACTCGCCATCATCGCCTCGACGTTCCCGCTTCTCGACCGGATCACCGGACCGGAGGTCGCCCGGAACGACTGACCGCACCACAACGGAGGGGTGATAATCTCTCTCGAACCGTGAAGCGGGTCCTGAGAGGCCCAGACGGAATTTGAAGGAGCCCCCGTGGCCGAAAGAGAACGCAGGCTGACCCCACCGCGAGGTGGGGTCTTTGTTCCTCGGGTACAGGTTCTGGCTCCGGAGGACGTCCAGCGGGCCCTCACCCGGATCGCCCACGAGATCGTCGAACGCAACCGGGGCCTCGAGGACGCCGTCGTCATCGGGCTGCAGACCGGTGGTGTCCCCCTGGCCTTCCGCCTGGCCCAGATCCTGGAGGAGATGGAGGCCACGGCGGTGCCCGTGGGCATGCTCGACGTGGCCTTCTACCGCGACGACATCGGCATCCGGCCCGTCCTGGCCGAAGCCATCACCGCCATCCCCTGCGACCTGGCCGGCCAGTTGGTGATCCTGGTCGACGACGTCCTGTTCACGGGGCGGACCGTGCGCGCCGCGCTCAACGCCCTGGCCGACTACGGCCGGGCCCGGGCCGTCCAGCTGGCGGTGATGGTCGACCGCGGCCACCGCGAGCTTCCCGTCCGGCCCGACTACGTGGGCAAGAACATGCCGACCCGACTCGACGAACAGGTCGACGTCAGCCTCGACGGGGTCGTCCTGGGCGACGTGGTGGCCCGATGACGCCGCCCTCACCGCCGCCCGCCTCGCCGACCGGCTCGGACGACTTGAAGCCGCCGCCGGCGTGGCACGCCGGCCGCCATCTGCTGTCGGTCACCGATCTCGGGGCCGAGGGGATCGAGGAGGTCCTGCGGGTCTCCGACGCCTTCGTGGAGGTGGCCAGCCGGCCCATCCCCAAGGTGCCGGCACTGCGCGGCCGGACGGTGGTGACCTTGTTCGCCGAGGAGTCGACCCGGACCCGCCTGTCGTTCGAGACGGCGGCCAAGAGACTATCGGCCGACGTCCTCTCCTTCTCGCTGGCGTCGTCGTCGGTGAAGAAGGGCGAGTCGCTGCGCGACACGGTGGAGACGGTGGCGGCCATGGGCGTGGACGCCTTCGTCGTCCGCCACTCCTCGGCCGGTGCCGCGGCCCAGGTGGCGCGGTGGGTGGACGCCGCGGTCATCAACGCCGGCGACGGCTGGCACGAGCACCCCACCCAGGCTCTTCTCGACTGCTACACCATCCGCCAGGTGTTGGCCGAACGCGCCGGCCGGGCGGTGAGCGACGTCGGGGTGAAGGACTTCGTCGGCCTCCGGGTCGCCATCGTGGGCGATATCGCCCACAGCCGCGTGGCCCGTTCGGGCGTCCTCGCCCTCTCCGCTCTCGGGGCCGAGGTCACCCTGGTGGCGCCCGGGAGCCTCGTCCCCCCGTCGCTCGAGGGATGGCCGGTCACCGGTGTCTCGCACGACCTCGACGCCGTCTTGCCCCACGTCGACGTCTGCTATCTCCTGCGCCTGCAGACCGAGCGCGGCGCCGGATCGTTCCTCCCGTCCATCCGCGAATACACGGCCGACTACGGGCTCACGGCGCGGCGCGCCGGGCTCCTGGCCGAAGGCGCGTTGGTCATGCACCCGGGACCGATGAACCGCGGCGTCGAGATCGCCGACGAGGTGGCCGATCTGCCCCGCTCGTTGGTCCTGCGGCAGGTGGCGAACGGGGTGGCCGTCCGGATGGCCGTGCTCTTCCTGCTCCTCGGCCAGGTGGTGGGCGGTGACGCGGCGGGAGTCGTCGCCGATCTGGGCCACGGACCGGCCGGCGATGGCTGAGCGCCGCCGGAAGATGCTGTCGCCTCAGCGCCCCGTGGTCGTCATCCGTGGCGGCACGGTCGTCGACGAGACGGGGGAGCGTCGCGCCGACGTGCTCATCGACGACGGCCGCGTCGCGGCTGTCGTCGAGGACCTCGACGTCCCGGCCAAGGCCACCGTCCTGGACGCCGGCGGATGTCTCGTGACCCCCGGCCTGGTCGATCTCCACACGCATCTCCGCCAACCGGGCGGGGAGGAGGCCGAGACGGTGGAGACGGCCTCGCGGGCGGCCGCGCTCGGCGGGTACACGGCGGTGCTGGCCATGCCCAACACCAACCCCACCATCGACAATGCCGCCGTCGCCCGGGAGGTCCTGGCCCTGGGCGAGACCGCTCTGTGCCGGGTGGCGGTGGCCGGGGCCATCACCGTGGGCCGGGCCGGCTCGTGCCTGGCCCCCATGGGTGAGCTCGCCGCTCTCGGGGTCAGGATGTTCACCGATGACGGCACCGGCGTGCAGGACGCCGGCGTCATGCGCCGCGCTCTCGAGTACGCCCGAGGGTTGGGCGTCACCCTCGGTCAGCACTGCGAGGACGCCACCCTGGCCGACGGCGGCCACATGCACGAGGGTGCGTGGTCGAGCCGGCTCGGCGTCCCCGGGGTGCCGGCGGCGGCCGAGGAGCTCATGGTGGCGCGCGACATCATGCTGGCCCGCCTGACCGGGGGGCGGGTGCATTTTCTGCACCTCTCCACGGCGGGCTCGGTGGCGCTGGTGGCCCGGGCCAAGGCCGAGGGACTGGCGGTGACGGCCGAGGTGGCACCGCACCACCTGGCCCTCACCGACGGCGAGCTGGCCGGGTACGACGCCGTCTTCAAGGTGAACCCGCCCCTGCGCACCGACGCCGACGTGGCGGCCCTGCGCGCCGGCTGCGCCGCGGGCACCGTCGACGCCGTGGCCACCGATCACGCCCCCCACCCCCCCGAGTCGAAGGAGGGGCCACTCGACGTCGCCGCCCCCGGCATGCTCGGCCTGGAGACAGCTGTCGCCGTGACGCTGGACGCGCTGTCGCCCGCCATGTCGTTCGGCGCCGTGATGGCCCTCATGTCGTGGCGCCCGGCGCGCATCGCCGGCCTCGGCGTCGATCAGGGCGGCGATCAGGGCGGCCCCATCGCCGTCGACATGCCGGCGAACATCTGCGTGATCGATCCCACGGAGCGGTGGGAGGTCGATCCCGAGCGCCTGGCCAGCCGCAGCCGCAACACACCGTGGGCGGGCCGGATGCTCACCGGTAAGGTCCGCCACACCGTCTACCGGGGCGAGGCCGTCGTCGTCGACGCTAAGGCCCAACGGTGAGCTTCCCCACGGACAGGCCGCCGGCGCTGCTCGTCCTGGCCGACGGCGAGGTCTTCGAGGGCGAGGCCTTCGGGGCGACCGCGCCGGGAGGCGTGGCCACGGGCGAGCTGGTCTTCAACACCGTGCTGTCGGGCTACCAGGAGGTGATCACCGATCCGAGCTATGCGGGTCAGATGATCGCCTTCACCTACCCGCACATCGGGAACTACGGCACGACGGCCGCCGACGACGAGGCCGCCCGGCCGTGGTGCCGCGGTGTGGTCGTCCGTGATCTCGTGGCCCGTCCCTCGAACTGGCGGGCCACCGGGTCACTGGAGGAGATGCTCGTCCGCCACGGCGTTCCCGGCATCACCGGCATCGACACCCGGCGTCTCACCCGGCACATCCGCGACGACGGCGCCATGGGGTGCGCCTTCGGCACGGCGTCGCAAGAGACACTTCACGCCGCGGCGGCGGCCGACCCGGGGACGACCGGACGCGACCTCGTCTCCGAGGTGACGACGGCGGCGCCGTACCGGCGCGGGACGGGACCGCGCCACATCGTGGCCTACGACTTCGGGGTGAAGGAGACGATGTTGCGGAGCCTCGAAGCCGACGCCCGGGTCACCGTGGTACCGGCCACCTTCGCCGCCGACGACGCCCTGGCGCTCGCCCCCGACGGCGTCTTCCTCTCGAACGGCCCCGGCGACCCCGCCGCGCTCACGACCCAGGTGGGGATCATCGCCGACCTGCTCGGCCGGGTCCCGGTGTTCGGCATCTGCCTCGGCCACCAACTCCTCGCCTCCGCCCTGGGGGCGCGCACCTTCAAACTGCCGTTCGGCCACCACGGCGGGAACCACCCCGTCAAGCACATGGCGAGCGGCCACGTGGAGATCACGAGCCAGAACCACAGCTACGCCGTGGAGGCGGACAGCCTCCCCACCACGGGGCCCGACGCCACCGAGCTGACCCACGTGAACCTGAACGACGGGGTCGTAGAAGGTTTCCGCTGCACGTCGGTGGCCGCCTTCAGCGTGCAGTACCACCCCGAGGCGGGGCCGGGACCGCACGACGCCCGCTATCTCTTCGCCGACTTCCATGCGCTGATGGCGAGCCGCTGATGCCGCGGCGGACCGACATCGAGACGATCCTGGTGATCGGCTCGGGCCCCATCGTGATCGGCCAGGCGTGCGAGTTCGACTACTCGGGCACCCAGGCCTGCCGGGTGCTGCGGGCCGAGGGCTACCGCGTGGTGCTCGCCAACTCGAACCCGGCCACGATCATGACCGACCCCGAGCTGGCCGACCGCACCTACGTCGAGCCCCTGGACGCCGACACCCTGACGGCCATCGTGGAGCGCGAGCGGCCCGACGCGCTCCTGCCCACCCTGGGGGGCCAGACGGGGCTGAACCTGGCCATGGCCCTCGTCGAGCGGGGCGTCCTCGACACCCACGGGGTCGAGCTCATCGGCGCCAACGCCGAGGCCATCCGCACGGCCGAGGACCGCGACATGTTCAAGACGGCCATGGAGGGCATCGGCCTCGAGGTGCCGTCGTCGGGTTTCGCCGGTTCTCTGGACGAGGCCATGGCCGTGGGGGAGCGGATCGGTTTCCCCTTGATGATCCGCCCGAGCTTCATCCTCGGGGGGGCGGGCACGGGCACGGCCGACGACCGGCTGCAGCTGGCGCGCGTCGCCGCCGAGGGACTGGCCGCCAGTCCCATCTCGCAGATCCTCATCGAACGCTCCATCGCCGGATGGAAGGAGTACGAGCTCGAGGTCATGCGCGACCGCGCCGACAACTGCGTGGTCGTCTGCTCGATCGAGAACCTCGACCCCATGGGTGTGCACACGGGGGACTCGATCACCGTGGCGCCGGCGCAGACGTTGTCCGACGTCGAGTACCAGGCCATGCGCGACGACGCCTTCGCCTGCATCCGACGGGTGGGGGTGGAGACCGGTGGTTCGAACATCCAGTTCGCGGTGGAGCCGACGAGCGGCCGGCGGCTCGTGATCGAGATGAACCCGCGCGTGTCGCGTTCGTCGGCGCTCGCCTCCAAGGCTACCGGCTTCCCCATCGCCAAGATCGCGGCGCGCCTGGCCGTGGGCTACACGCTCGACGAGATCACCAACGACATCACCGGCGCCACCCCGGTGAGCTTCGAGCCGACGATCGACTACGTGGTGACGAAGATTCCCCGCTGGGCCTTCGAGAAGCTCCCCGGCGTGACCGACCGGCTGGGCACGCGGATGCAGTCGGTGGGGGAGGTGATGGCCATCGGCCGGACCTTCCCCGAATCACTGCAGAAGGCCATCCGCTCCCTCGAGCAGGGCCGAACGGGCCTGAACGCCGATCCGTCCGAGGCCGCCTATGACCTCGTCGACGACGACGAGCTGGTGGCGAAGGCGTGCGAACCCACACCCGAGCGCGTCTTCCAGTTGGAGACGGCCCTGCGCCGGGGCATCACGCCCGACACCCTGGCCGCCGCCACCGGGGTCGATCCCTGGTTCCTCGATCAGCTGGCGGGCATCACCGCGGCGCGCCGGCACATCGAGTCGTGTCGGTCCCTGGCCGATCTCGATCGCCGGACGTGGCGCGCCGTCAAGCGCCTGGGCTTCTCCGACGCCCAGATCGCCTACCTCCTGAACAACCACCCGCCGGCCGCCGACGACACGGGGCGGGTCACCGAAGGTGCGGTGCGCGCGGCGCGACTGGCGGCCGGGGTGCGGGCCACGTTCAAGACGGTCGACACCTGCGGGGCCGAGTTCGAGGCGCAGACGCCGTACCACTACGCCACCTACGAGGACGAGGACGAAGTGCGGCCGTCGTCGCGTCCCCGGGTGATCATCCTCGGCTCGGGCCCGAACCGGATCGGCCAGGGGATCGAGTTCGACTACTGCTGCGTCCACGCCTCGATGGCACTTCATGACGCCGGCTACGAGACGGTGATGGTGAACTGCAACCCCGAGACGGTCTCGACCGACTACGACACGTCGGACCGCCTGTACTTCGAACCGCTCACCGCCGAGGACGTGGCCAACGTCATCGACGCCGAGGTGGCGGCCGGTGCGGGACCGGGCGGCGCACCCGTCGTCGGCGTGATCGTCTCGCTCGGCGGCCAGACGCCGCTCAAGCTGGCCCACGCCATCGACCCGGCCCTCGTGCTCGGCACGAGCCCGGCGTCGATCGACCTGGCCGAGGACCGCGAGCAGTGGAACGCGCTGTGCGAGCGGCTGGGCATCCCCCAGCCCGCCGGGGGAACGGCCGTGACGGTCGAGGACGCCCTGACCGTCGCCCGAAAGGTGGGCTACCCGGTGCTCGTGCGGCCGAGCTACGTGCTCGGGGGCCGGGCCATGGAGATCGTGTACGACGACGAGCGGCTGGAGACGGTGGTGGGGGAGCTCGGGGTGTCGCTCGCCCGCGAAGGCGGCGTGTCGGCCGAGCGCCCCGTCCTCGTCGACCGGTTCCTCGAAGATGCCGTCGAGGTCGATGTCGACTCGGTGCGCGACTGCACCGGAGAGGTCCTCATCGCCGGGGTCATGGAGCACGTGGAAGAGGCGGGCGTGCACTCGGGCGACTCGGCCTGCGCGCTGCCGCCCCAGACGCTGGGCGACGACGTCGTCTCCGTCCTCGAGGTCCATACACGCGCCATCGCCGAGGCCCTGTCGGTGGTGGGTCTGCTGAACGTCCAGTACGCGGTGAAGGACGGACAGGTCTTCGTGATCGAGGCCAACCCGCGCGCCTCGCGGACGGTTCCCTTCGTGGCCAAGGCCACCGGCGTTCCCGTGGCCATGATCGCGGCGCGTGTGATGACGGGGGCGACGCTGGCCGAGTTGCGCACCGAGGGCCTTCTGCGCCCACCCACCGGCGGGGGCTGGGTCAGCGTCAAGGAGGCCGTCCTACCCTTCGGCCGCTTCCCCGGTGTCGACACCCTTCTCGGTCCCGAGATGCGGTCGACGGGAGAGGTGATGGGCGTGGGGACCACCTTCGGCCTGGCCTTCGCCAAGAGCCAGATCGCCGCCGGCACGCCCTTGCCGGGAGAGGGCACCGTGTTCCTGTCGTTGGCCGACCGCGACAAGGCCTCGGGACTGGAGGCGGCGCGGCGGTTCACCGCGCTCGGTCTCACCCTGGTGGCGACGTCGGGGACGGCCGCCTTCCTCGAGTCCAACGGTGTGGCCGTCGCCACCGTGGTGGCGAAGGTGGGGGAGTCCGGTGCCGCCGACGCCGTCGACCTCATCGCCAGCGGGCGCGTCCAGTTGGTGGTGAACACCCCGCGCGGGCGCGGACCGCGCGCCGACGGTCTGCACATCCGCTCCGCCGCCCTCGCCCATCTCGTCCCCTGTCTCACCACCGTCGCCGCGGCGCGCGCCGCCGCCGCCGGGATGGCCGACTGGCGTGATCACGGGATGTCGGTGGTGTCACTGCAGGAGATGCATCAGTGAGTCGTCGGCCGCTTCGTCACGTCGACCTGCGCACACGGGTGGGGTCGGTGGCGCTGCCCAATCCGGTGATGACGGCGTCGGGGACGGCCGGTCACGGCGCCGAGCTCGGGGCGTACCTCGATCTGGCGTCACTCGGGGCGGTGGTGGTGAAGTCACTGGCGGCCGAGCCGTGGGCGGGGAACCCCGCCCCGCGCGTGCACGAGACACCGGCCGGCATGCTCAACTCCGTCGGTCTGCAGGGCCCGGGGGTGAGCAAGTGGTTGGAGGACGAGCTGCCGGCACTGGCCAACCGCGGGGCGCGGGTGGTGGTGAGCATCTGGGGCCGGCGCGTGCAGGACTTCGCCCGGGCCGCCGCGCTCGTGGCCGGTGCGCCCGGCGTGGTGGCCGTGGAGATCAACGTGAGCTGCCCCAACCTCGACGACCGCAGCCGGATGTTCGCCCACTCGGCCGCGGCCACGGCCGACGTGGTGGCCGCCACGGCGGTGTGCGGGTTCCCCCGGTGGGTGAAGCTCAGCGCCAACGTGGCCGACCTGGTCGATATCGCCGGGGCGGCGCTGAGCGCCGGGGCGGAGACGCTGGTGCTCATAAACACCCTGCTCGGGATGGCCATCGATCCCGGTAGCCGCTCCTACCGGTTGGGTTCGGGCGCCGGGGGCGGGGGCCTGTCGGGTCCTGCCATCCGGCCCGTGGCCGTCCGCGCCGTCCACGATTGCCGGGCCGCCTTCCCCCCGGTCGGCATCGTCGGTGTGGGCGGGGTGACCCGGGGCGTGGACGCCGTGGAGATGCTCATGGCCGGGGCCGATGCCGTCGAGGTGGGCACGGCGACGCTCCGCGAACCGCGGGCCCCCATCCAGGTGCTGGCCGGTCTTCATCGCTGGTGCCGGTGGAACGGTGTCGAGCGCGTCCGCAGCATCGTGGGCGTGGTGCACCGGCGACCGGCCGACAGCGCGCCACCCTCGTCGCGCGCCCAGGACGACGACAACGCGCCACCGGCCGACAGCGCGCCTCTCGAAACCGACAGCGTGCCCCTCAAGACCAGCAGCGCGCCCCTCGAGACCAGCAACGCGCCACTCGAAACCAGCAGCGCGCCCCTCGAGACCAGCAACGCGCCGACGACGGCCGACGACCATGGGTGACGTCCGTGACCGCCTGGCTCTGGCGCTCGACATGGACGATCTCGATGACGCGTTGCGTCTCGCCCGTCGCGTGCGGGAATGGTTCGGTGTGGCCAAGATCGGGCTGGAACTTTTCACCGCCCACGGTCCCGCTGCCGTGGTCGCTCTCGACGCCGAGGGGTACCGCGTCTTTCTCGACCTGAAACTGCACGACATCCCCACCACCGTCGGTCGCGCCGCCCGTGTCATCGGGTCGATGGGGGTGGCGTACACGACGGTGCACACGGCCGGCGGCGACGCCATGCTGCGCGCCGCCGTGGAGGGGATGGCCGCCGGGGCGG
>DATNJD010000100.1:0-2803 GCA_035604075.1 Acidimicrobiales bacterium | reverse complement strand
CCGGGCGTCCGGCCCTGGAGCAGGTCCTGACCCAGGCCCGCGACGCGCTGAGCGAACAGGAGATGGTCCTGTTGGAGACGGGAGGCCTGCACCTGGGCCGGGTCATCAACGAGCACAAGGAGCACTTCGACCGCGGCGACTTCCTCGTCCGCAACGTGGCCGGCGCGGACCGCGCCACCGGCGCCATCGCCGTGGGCGACACCATCGCGGTGGGCACCGTCGTCCAATTCCATCTCCGCGACGCGGCTACTGCCGACGAAGACCTGCACGCGCTGGTGGGTGCCCAGCGGGCCGATGCCGCCCTGGTCTTCACGTGCAACGGTCGGGGGACGCGGCTCTTCGGCGAGCCACACCACGACGTGCGGGTCCTGAGCGAGCACCTCGGCGCCGTGCCGATGGCGGGCTTCTTCGCCGCCGGCGAGCTCGGCCCCGTGGGGGGCCGCAACTTCCTCCACGGGTTCACGGCGTCGGTGGCCCTGCTGCGTGAGCGCCACCTGCCGACGGTCCCCGGCGCCGAGCCCCCGGCGCGGTGAAGGCCTGGTTGGCCCCCCCGAACGAGCGGGTACGGTTCTGACCGTGACCGAAGCGGAGCTCGAACAGCTCGGGATCAACGTCGTGCGGGGCCTCGCCATGGACGCCCCCCAGAAGGCCGATTCGGGACACCCCGGCACGGCCATGGCGCTGGCGCCACTGGCGCACGTGCTGTTCACCCGGGTCATGCGACACGATCCGGCCGACCCTCACTGGCCGGACCGCGACCGCTTCATCCTCTCCAACGGCCACGCCTCGATCCTTCTGTACTCCTTCCTGTTCCTGACCGGCTACGGGCTCACCCTCGACGACATCACGAAGTTCCGCCAGTGGGGCTCGAAGACACCGGGGCATCCCGAGGTCCACCTGACCGAAGGGGTCGAAGTCACCACGGGCCCGCTCGGACAGGGGTTCGGCAACGGTGTCGGCATGGGCATCGCCGAGCGGTGGCTGCGGGCGCGCTTCGGGCCCGAGCTCGTCGACCACCACACCTTCGTCATTTGCGGTGACGGAGACTTGATGGAGGGGATCAGCCACGAGGCGGCCTCTTTGGCCGGCCACCTCGGGCTCGGCCGTCTCGTCTACGTCTACGACGACAACCACATCACCATCGACGGTCCCACCGAGCTCGCCTACAACGACGACGTGGCCGAGCGCTTCGACGCCTACGGCTGGCACACCGACGACATCGGCGAGGTGGCCAACGACACCGACGCCCTCGAAGCGGCCGTCCGACGGGCCATGGCCGTCGAGGACAAGCCGTCGATGATCCTGCTGCGCAGCCACATCGGATGGCCCTCGCCGCACAAGACCGACACCGCCGACGCGCACGGAAGCCCGCTCGGCGAGGACGAGATCCGCGAGACCAAGGCCATCTTGGGCCTCCCTCCCGACGAGCAGTTCTGGGTGCCCGACGAGGTGGTCGACTTCTACCGGCGTTGCCTGGGAACCGGCGCCGCGCAGCGCGCTGCCTGGCAGGCCCGCCTCGAGGCCTGGGACGGGGACGTCGCGACGTGGGATGCGTGCCAACGAGGCCGGGGGCTCGCGGGCTGGTCCGAGAAGCTTCCCATGTTCGAGGCCGGCACCACCCTCGCCACGCGGGTGGCGGTCAACCGCTGCATCACCGCCACCGCTGATGTGATCCCGGGGTTGGTGGCGGGCTCCGCCGATCTCACCGGCAACACCGGTGTGAAGTTGCAGAACGCCGTGAACCAATCGACCGAGGATCCCGGTGGGGACCAGATCCATTTCGGGATCCGCGAGCACGCCATGGGGGCGGCCATGACCGGCATGGCGCGTCACGGGGGCGTACTCCCCGTCGGGGGCACCTTCTTCATCTTCAGCGACTACATGCGCCCGGCGGTCCGCCTCGCCGCGCTGTCGGAGAGCCACGTCATCTACTCCTGGACGCACGACTCGGTGGGACTCGGTGAGGACGGCCCCACCCACCAACCCATCGAGCAGCTCGCCTCGCTGCGCGCCGTCCCCGGCCTGCGCGTCATCCGCCCCGCCGATGCCAACGAGACGGCGCACGCCTGGCGCATCGCCGTGGACAGCGACGGGCCCACGGCGCTGGTGCTGTCGCGCCAGGCCGTCCCGGTCCTCGACGGCACGGCCGAGGCCGCCGAAGGCGTCGCCCGGGGCGGCTACGTGCTCGTGCACCCGGCGGGGGACGGGGCGCCGGACATCGTCCTCATCGGAACGGGCTCCGAGGTTGCGCTGTGCGTCGACGCGGCCCGCCTCCTGGCGCCGGTCCGGGCCCGGGTGGTGTCCCTGCCGTCGTGGGACCTCTTCGCTGCCCAGCCGCAGTCCTATCGTGACGAGGTCCTTCCTCCCGGCGTTCGCCGACTCGCCGTCGAGGCGGCGGCCTCGTTCGGATGGGAGCGCTACGCCGACGACGTGCTCGCCATCGACCATTTCGGGGCGTCGGCCCCCGGCGCCGAGGTGCTCGAGCACTTCGGGTACACCCCCGAGAACGTGGCAGCTCGAGCCCGGGCGCTCCTGGCCCGAGGCCGACCGGAGCGGTCGGGCTGACACGAACCGACAGCCGGCGGCGCGCCCCTCACCGCGCCGGTCCCGGCTAGAAGGGAGCACCATGACCAAGCTGCACGACCTCTACGGGCAGCAGGGCCAGAGCCCATGGCTCGACAATCTCCGACGCGACTACCTGCGCGGTGGTCGTCTGGCCGAGCTCGTCGACGAAGGCATCCGGGGCGTGACGTCGAATCCGACCATCTTCGCCAAGGCCATCGAGAGCGCCGACGACTACGAC
>DATNJD010000099.1:0-3077 GCA_035604075.1 Acidimicrobiales bacterium | reverse complement strand
GGTGGTGGACCATCCTGCGCACAACGTCGGCGCCGCCGGCCCGATGCGTGTGAGGAGATCGCACAGTCCGGTGCGTTCGAATCGGTGCGGGGGGACGGCCATGCGGCGGCACGCTACGGCGCACCCGGTGCGCGGTCAACGGGGGCGCCCGCCGGTCGCCCGGGGCCCGGGGCGCAGCGCACTACCCTCGGCCCGGTGATCCCGACACGCGCCCAGGCCCTGGTCGACGCCACGGCCGAGCTGGCCGGGCTCTTCGACGACGCCGGTCACCGCCTGTACGCCGTCGGCGGCTCGGTACGCGACCTCTTCGCCACCGACGAGCCGTCGGTCGACGCCGACATCGACCTGACCACCGACGCCCTGCCCGACCAGACCGAGAAGATCGTCGGCGGATGGGCCGACGCCGTGTGGCTCCAGGGCAAGCGCTGGGGGACCATCGGGGCGCGCCACGCCGGGCAGACCTTCGAGATCACGACGCACCGGGCCGAGGCCTACAACCCCGACTCGCGCAAGCCCGAGGTGGTTTTCGGCCACTCCATCGAGGTGGACCTGTCGCGCCGGGACTTCACCATCAACGCCATGGCCCTGCAGCTCGGTCAGACGCTCGAGCTCATCGATCCCTACGGGGGCCTGGACGACCTGGCCGGGCGCCGGCTGCGCACCCCGCTCGATCCCGAGATCTCCTTCTCCGACGATCCTCTACGGATGCTGCGCGCGGCGCGGTTCATCGCCCGCTTCGCCCTTGAGCCCGACGAGTCGCTGGTGACCGCCGTGGGCGCCATGCACGACCGCCTGGCCATCGTCTCGGCCGAGCGGATCCGCGACGAGCTGGGCCGGCTGCTCGTGGTCGGCCGACCCTCGGACGGGCTGTGGTTCGTTGTGAACACGGGCCTGGCCGCCGAATTCCTGCCCGAGCTCCCGGGGCTCGCCCTCGAACAGGACCCCATCCACCGGCACAAAGACGTCCTGGCCCACACCCTGGCGGTGGTGGACAAGACACGGCCCGACCGGCGGCTACGTCTGGCCGCACTGCTCCACGACATCGGCAAGCCGCGGACCCGGGACTTCGGTCCGGGGGGCGTCACCTTCCACCACCACGAAGTGGTCGGGGCCCGGATGGCCCGGGACCGGATGGCGGCCCTGCGCTTCCCGAACGACGACGTCGAAACCGTCACCCGCCTGGTCGAGCTCCACCTGCGCTTCCATACCTACCGGCTGGGGTGGACCGACCGGGCCGTCCGGCGTTACGTGCGCGACGCGGGGCCGTTGCTCGAGCAGCTCAACGAGCTGACGCGTTGCGACTGCACGACCCGCAACGCCGCCAAGGCGCGTGCGCTCGGTCAGCGCATGGACGAGCTCGAGGCGCGGATCGAGGAACTTCGGGCCGAAGAGGAGCTCGACGCCATCCGGCCCGAGCTCGACGGCCGCCAGGTGATGGACCAGCTCGGCCTGGCTCCGGGGCCCGCGGTCGGTCAGGCCCTCGAATTCCTGCTGGAGCTCCGTCTGGAGGAGGGGCCGCTCGGTGAGGACGAGGTCCGGCGTCGCCTCGACGCCTGGTGGGCGCAGACGCACCCGTCGAGCTGAGCGGCGTTTCGCCCGGTCAGTCCTCGGGCCAGGTGGGGGCGGGTTCGCCGCCGGCGAAGGCCTCGACCATCCGGTACGCCTCGTCGTCGTGGACCTGTACCGGCGGTGACTTCATGAAGTAGGCCGACGGGCCGAGCAGCGGGCCGCCGATCCCCCGGTCGAGAGCCAGCTTGGCGCAGCGGACGGCGTCGATGATGACACCGGCCGAGTTGGGGGAGTCCCACACTTCGAGCTTGAGCTCGAGGTTCACAGGCACGTCGCCGAAGTTCCGACCTTCCATCCTGATATAGGCCCACTTGCGGTCGTTCAACCAGGGCACGTGGTCCGACGGCCCGATGTGGACGTCGTCGGCGTCGAGGACGTAGTTCTCCACTTGGCTGGTGACGGCCTGGGTCTTCGAGATCTTCTTCGACTCGAGCCGCTTGCGTTCGAGCATGTTCTTGAAGTCCATGTTGCCGCCGAAGTTGAGCTGGTAGGTGTGGTCGAGGGCGAGTCCCCGGTCCTCGAAGAGCCGGGTGAGGACGCGGTGGACGATGGTCGAACCCATCTGGCTCTTGATGTCGTCGCCCACGATGGGGATGCCGGCGTCGCGGAACTTGCGCGCCCAGGTGGGGTCGCTGGCGATGAAGACGGGGATGGCGTTCACGAAGGCCACGCCGGCGTCGAGGCAGGCCTGGGCGTAGTGCCGCTGGGCCTCCTCCGAGCCGACCGGGAGGTAGCTGACGAGCACGTCGGCCCGGGCGTCGCGCAACGCCTGGGCCACGTCGACCGGCTCGGCCGGGGACTCCTCCACCGTTTCGCGGTAGTAGATGCCGAGGCCGTCGAAGGTCGGGCCCCGTTGCACGGTGACGTCCAGATGACCGACGGGGGCGAAGCGGATGGTGTTGTTGTGGCCGGCGAACACCGCCTTCGACAGGTCCACGCCCACCTTGGTGGCGTCGACGTCGAAGGCACAGACGAATTCGACGTCCCCCACGTGGTAGCCGCCCAGCTCCACGTGCATCAGGCCCGGCACCGTGTCTTCTGGATCGGCGTCCCGGTAGTACTCCACTCCTTGTACGAGCGAGCTGGCGCAGTTCCCCACGCCGGCGATCGCCACCCGGACAGCACTCATCGAGACTCTCCCTCCATCTGTGTGATCCCCTTCATGTCTGCACTGACGTTCAACGATCCCCGGGCCCGTTCGGCATCGATCAGCCGGTCGAGCCACGAGATGTCGCGCTCGGTCGACTCGGTCGTGTGTTCCACGAGCGACCGGGCGTAGGGGTCGAGCCGGCTGCCGGCTATCGCCGCCCGCGTCTCGGTGAGACGCTGCGCCAGCTGGGCCCGCCGGCGTTCGAGCAGGCGCAGCCGGGCCTGGGGCGGCAGGTAGCGGGCGAAGGCCAGGCGGAGCCCGAAGCTGCGGGCGTCCTCCGTCCCGGCCCCTGCTTCGCTCGCCAGTAGGGCGGCGAAATGGCGGCGGCCCTCGTCGGTGATGCGGTACACCTTTCGTC
>DATNJD010000098.1:0-7575 GCA_035604075.1 Acidimicrobiales bacterium | reverse complement strand
CCCGCCTCTTCACCGGCGAGACCGTGTCCTATGCCGGGCACCAGATCGGCCTGGACGAGGCTCGCCTGCTGCCCGTCCCGGTCCAGCAACCGCACCCGCCCATTTGGATCGGTGGCGCTGGACCTCGCCGCACCCTGCCTCTCGTGGCCCGCTTCGCCGATGTCTGGCACACCTGGGGCAGTCCCGACCAGCTTCGTGCCCTCTCGGCCACCGTCGACCGGCTGGCTGAAGAAGCCGGCCGCTCCCCGGACGCCATCACCAGGGCGTCGTCGCTGTCGCTGTCAGAACCGTGGGAGGACGTGACCCGCGAGGCCGCCGCCCTGCGCGACGCCGGCCTCGGTTACCTCGTCTGCGGGTGGCCCGCCGAAGGACGCGCCCGGGTCGAGGAATTCGCCACCCGGGTGATGCCCGAGTTCGTCGCCTGATCGACGGACGCTGCCGGCGTCAGTGGGCCGGGGCGTCACTGGGGTGGGGCGTCAGCGACCCTCGAACCGGGGGCTGCGGCCTTCGAGCATGGCGTTCACCCCTTCGACGGCGTCGGCCGTGCCCGCGAGTGCTGTCTGCTCGGCCAACTCGTGGCGCATGGCGGCGCGCACCGCGGCTCCGAGACCCTGGCGCAGTGTCGCTCGTGTCGAGGCGACGGCCAGAGGTGCCCCGGCGGCGATCTCGGTGGCGATCTCGGTGGCCGCCGCCACCGGATCGTCGCCGGGGGGAACGACCCGGTGGGCCAGCCCGATGGCGAGTGCCTCGTCGGCCGTGACCCGTCGGCCGGTGAGGAACAGCTCGGTCGTGCGCGCCGGCCCGATGACCTCGGGCAGGACCAGGCTCAAGGCGAACCCGGGGTGGATCCCGAGCCGCACGAAGTTGGCCTGGAACCAACCACCCGCCGCCACCACCCGTATGTCGCAGGCCATGGCCAAGCCGAACCCGGCCCCGATGGCGGGGCCCTGGACGGCCGCCACCACGGGGACGGGGGACTCGTACACGCGCGCCGCCTGGATGTAGAACGCCCCCGTCCGCCCCTCGAAGCCGCCTTCGTCGGTGGGATCGGGCGCGTCGGATGACCGGAAGTCGGCCCCGGCACAGAACGAACGTCCCTCGGACGCCATCACGGCCGCCCGGGCCCGTCCCGACAATCCGTGGAGCGCGTCGGCCACCTCCCGCAACGCCTCTGCGGTGAGCAGGTTGTGTGGTGGCCGCCGCAAGGTGACGATGGCGACGTCCCCGTCGACGGAGACCGTGACCGTCTCTTCCCCACGCCCCTCGGGCGCGGGGCTCATCGACTGCGGACCCGGGAGCGCCGACTCTTCACGAGCTCGATCTCGGCCCGCGAGATGATCTCATCCAGAGTGTCGTTGCCGCGCAGCTCGCTGTAGCCGACACTGGCCGACGCACCGGGCGCCTCCTCGTTCAAGATGATCCCGAACTCATGGGCCCGAAGCTCGGCTGTCGCCATGTCGGCACCGGGCAACGAGAACAGGAATTTATCGCCGCCGAGGCGCATGATCACGTCGTATGAGCGCAACGTCGCCCGTAGCGCCGCGGTCACCTTCCGCAGAAGTTCGTCGCCGGCGCGGGGACCCTCCATGCTGTTCACCGTCTTCAGGCCGTCGACGTTCAGGTATCCGAGCACGAAGCGTTCGCCGGCGCGCCGACACCGGTCGAGCTCGCGTCCGAGTGCGGCGAAGCCGGCCTGCCGGTTGAACACGCCGGTCAACTCGTCCCGGATCAAGCGGTCGCCTTCGTAGTCGCTCTCCTGTTCGTCGACGGCGACCGTCCGCAGCGCCGGGGCCCACGGCTGGCGATCGCTCGTCGGCGCCGGGCGACGCGGGAGGAGTCGCACGGCGGGGCCCGAATCGGGTTCCGATGCGATTTCTGATCTCTCGTCGTCGCGTCGCCGGGCCCATGCGGAGGACGCGCTGACGGCCTCCTCGGTGTCCCGAGACGCGGCGTCCCCGGGCAATTCGGTCGAGACGGCCGACATGCCGTGAGCCTCACCCGCGTGCTCGACTCCGTCGGCCGGCGCCGGCCGGGGCGACCCCGGTACGACGCCTCGCACGAGATCGGCCCACAGATCCACGATGCTGCGGACCTGAACCGCCATCAGATCGAGAATGGCGTCGCGGTCGTCGGGATCGAGATGCCGCAGACATGCGTGCATCTGGCTGGCTCCGTCGGAGAGCGCCGAGGCCAGGTCGAGAAGCCGGTGGGCGGGAACGACGGAAACCGGGTCGACGAAGGGCCGTACCTTCGCCCCCGCTTCACCCGGCGCGCCCGGGAACCCTCCCCGGACGCCGCCGTCGAGGTTCTGCATCTCAGAAGCCCCCTGTCGGGTCGCCACCAGCGATGGTCAGGAAGTTACACCGGTGTGACTTCCTGACCGTGGATGCCCACTTCTCCCCGCGTTCGCCGAGCCTCGCTGTGCGTTCGCGGCACGGTGGGGCGCGGTGAGTTGGGGGACGTCGCGCTAGCTGGTCCGGGCCCGGTCCATACAGGGGTTCAACGCGTCGAAGGCGCCCGGCACGTCGGCGGGTGCGGTCACGAAGAGCAGAGCGGCCACGGCGTCGGCACCACCCGCCGCGTACTGCTCGACCGTGGCGGGACTGAGCTCCTGGAAGTAGGGGCACACCGTCACCGTGATGTCGCCCCGAGACCGACCCTCGACGCCGAGCAGTTCCTCGAGGCGCGCCAGGGGCGCCGCCAACTCGGCCGGTGGCCGGTTGAACGAGTGCCAACCCTGGGCCCGGCTCGCCGTCCGTCGCAGAGCGGCATCGCTCTCCCCGCCGATATGAATGGGAGGGTGCGGCGCCTGGACCGGCTTCGGGTACTGATGACACGGCGCCAACGAATAGTGCTCACCGGAGAACGAGGATGGATCCTCGCACCACAGGCTCCGCAAGACGTCGAGATAGTCGTCGGTGCGCGCCCCGCGGCGCCCCCACGGCACCTCGAGTGCCTCGAACTCCTCGCGCAGCCATCCCACCCCCACCCCGAAGTCCACCCGCCCGTTCGAGAGCCAGTCGAGGGTGGCCACCTCCTTGGCCGTGTACACCGGGTTGCGCTGCGGGAGCAGGCACATGGCCGTGCCCAACCGCACCCGCGAGGTCAGAGCGGCCAGGAAGGCCAGAGCCGTGAACGGTTCGAGAAGGCCCGTCCCCGTGGGCAAGGGGATCCGACCGTCGTCCGAGTAGGGATAGCTGGACGCGTAGTCCTCGAAGGTCACCACGTGCTCGCCCACCCAGATGGTGCCGACCCCGCGCTCTTCGGCTTCACGCCCGACGGCGCTCAGCAGCTCCGGCGTGGTGAACGGGCTGGCCGTTGGCAACCAGATGTCGAATTGCACGGTGATCTCCTCCTCGTGGGTGTCACCTTTTTCACCGCAGATGGAGTCCTCCGTCGACGAGGACGACCTCGCCGGTGACGTAGCGTGCCCCCACCAGGCCCATGATCACGTCGGCGATGTCCTCGGGCGTGCCTGACCGTTGCAGCGGCGCTTGGGATCTGACGAAAGCCCGAACGTCATCCCAATCCGACGTCCACGGGGTGTCGACCAGTCCGGGGGCGACGGCGTTGACCCTGATCTCGGGTCCGAGCACGTTGGCCAACAGCACCGTCATGTGGCTGAGCGCCGCCTTGGAGGCGGCGTAGGGAATGGAGCTGCCGACCGCCCGATGACCAGCCAGGGACGACACGTTCACGATCCGGCCGTCTCCGCTGCTCTTCAGATGCGGCACGGCCGCCACCGTCACCTGCCACGTCCCGATCACGTTGACCCCGAAGATCCGCCGCCAGACGTCGGCCGTGGCGGCGGTGAGATCAGGGTGGGGGATCACCGCCGTCGTCCCGGCGTTGTTCACCAGGATGTCGAGCCGCCCGTGGCGGTCGACGGCCGTGGTCACCAGCGCCTCGGCCTGCGCCCCGACGGCGATGTCGCCCTGGACGTAGCTGGCCCCCGGCAGCTCGGAGGCCAGGGCCGTTCCCGCCTCGACCGACGAGGAGGAATTGACCACGACCGTGGCTCCCGCCTCGGCCAGCATCCGTGCCGTGGCCGCCCCGATGCCACTCGAGGAACCCGTGACCAGCGCCACCTGTCCGTCCAGTCGCCCGGTTGCCATCATCGCACCGTAGGTTGTGTCCATGCGCCTTGTCAGCTTCGTGAGCGGTGACGATCCCCACCAGGTTCCCCGGACCGGCGTCGTCGAGGGTGACGAGGTGGTCGACCTGACCGATCCTGTCGTCGGCCTGCCCGGTGACATGGTCGATTTCCTTGCCGCCGGACCGGGGGCGATCGAACAGGCGGGTGCGGCGCCGTCCTCCAAAGCGGCGCGCTACGCGCGGAGCACGGTCACGCTCCTCGCCCCCGTCCCCCGTCCTCCCAAGGTCATGGGCCTCGGGATGAACTACGGCGCCCACGTGGCCGAGATGGGCCGTCCCCGGCCCGAGAACCAGGTCTGGTTCAACAAGCAACGGACCTGTGTGATCGCACCGTCCGAACCCATCGAGATCCCCCGGGCGTCGCCACAGGTCGACTACGAAGGTGAGCTCGCCTTCGTCATCGGCCGGCGCTGCCGGCACGTGGCCGCCGCCGACGCCCCGTCCGTGGTGGCCGGCTTCAGCATCATGAACGACGTGAGTGTCCGCGACTGGCAGTGGCGGTCCCCGACCTGGACGATGGGGAAGTCCTTCGACACCCACGGACCGCTCGGACCGTGGCTCGTCACCCCCGACGAGATCGACGACCCCCACCGGCTCCGCTTACGCACCTGGGTCAACGACGAGCTGCGCCAGGACAGTTCGACTGACGACATGATCTTCACGTGCTGGCAGATGGTGGAGGAACTGAGCACCGTCTTCACCCTGGAGCCGGGCGACGTCGTCTCCACCGGAACACCGGCCGGCGTGGGAGCGAGCTTCGACCCTCCTAAGTGGCTGGTGGCCGGCGACAGCGTCCGCATCGAGCTGGAGGGTGTCGGAGTCCTCGAGAACCCGGTGATCGACGAGGCGCCATCGCCCCACCCGTAGCCTGGGTGTCATGGATCGCGCCGCCGAGCCCCCGAGGTCGGCACCCACCGACGACGACGCCCCGGCCGACGCCCGCCGCGACGTGCTGCGCGTCACGCGCGGTCTCGTCATCCCCCTCGAGGAGCTGGCCTGGCGGTTCACCACCAGCGGCGGTCCCGGTGGCCAGCACGCCAACAAGACGAGTACGCGCGCCGAGGTCCGCTTCGACGTGGTGTCCTCGCCTTCGCTCGGGCCCCGGCAGCGCGCCCGGCTCCTCGAGCGCCTCGGTCCCGTCGTCCGGGTATCGGCGGGGGAGGAGCGCTCTCAGGGGCGCAACCGCGAGGTGGCGCTGCGCCGACTGGCCACGCGTCTCGCCGAGGGTCTGCGCATCGAACCCACCCGCATACCGACCCGACCGACGGCCGGGGCCAAGGCCCGACGGTTGGATGACAAGAGGCGCCAATCGGCGCGCAAACGCGACCGCGTCGTCCGCGGCGACGACGGGTACTGAGGCCGAGATGGGTTTCCGGGCCGAAAAGAAGCGGCTGGCCGACGCGCTGGGGGCCGGCGAAGAGATCCTGGCCAGCGACCCTCTGGCCATGATCGAGGAACGCCCCGAGCTGAACGTGTTGTCGCGACCGGTCCTGGTCGTCACCGATCGGAGCATCTTCCTCATCCTCTCGGGCAAACAACCAGAGGTCAGTCGGATCGGCATCGACGCCCTGGCCGGCGTGGAGCGGGAGGACGACAAGAAGCTCGGCAGCACCCTCCGGTTGACCATGACCGACGGCGAGGTGCGGACTTTCGTCTACGAACCACGGGCCCCGACCCAGGCCACCGCCGATCTGATCACCGAGAGATTCATCGGGCGGAACATCACGGACACCTCTGATACGCCTTCCCCGCCTGAGGACTGAACGGACAAGAAATCCCGTGCGGGACCGTTGTGTTCCGGCTCCGTCAGGGACGGACGACCTCTTCGAAGACGGAGGTCATCTCCACGGCCCACGTGAGGGCCTCCAATGCGGCGGCCGACATGACCGAATCGCACAACCCGCTGCGGGTGGCCTCGTCGGGCCGACCCAACAAGTAGTCAGAGACGTCGGTCACCAGACGTCCGAGCGGACCTCCGCCGGTGAGGATGGCGTCGCGGAGCTCGTTGTCGAGGGGAAGGTACTGCAGGACCGTCACGAGCGGTTGCCCCAACAACATGCCGAAGCAGGAGAGCATGCCGGCGGTGAAAGCAGCTTCGGACATCGAGCCACCGAGGGGCGCGGCCGCCAACTCACACATCCGGGCCCGCATCAACGCGTTCGTGACCCCCTCTTCCGAGGTCCGGCCCTTGCCGGTGATCAACAGCAGCGCCACCCAGCTCTGGAGCCGCCTCCAACCCACGATGACGAGCGCATCATGCACACTGTGGACGGTACGGCGCATACCCCGGGCGGTCCCGATGCCGGCGAGCTGCAGGAGCTGCTGGGTCATGGCCGGATCGCTTCGGACGACGTCGACCAACTCGGCGATGGGGCACTCGCGGTCGAGCAGACGCGCCGCCATGCGCAGCCGGCCCAGCTGGCCCGGATCGAGAGCACGTCCGGGAACGAAGCGCGGCCTGGCCAGCAGGTAGCCCTGGAAGTAGTCGAAGCCGAACTCCTCGCAGCGTCGAAGGTCGTCGGTGGTCTCGACCTTCTCGGCCAACAGGTCGACGTCGAATCCGCGGCACCGGTCGAGAAGCTCGGGCATGTCGGCCCACCGCGTGATCTGGAGGTCGATCTTCACGATCGAGGCCAGCTCGAGCAGAGCCTCGGCGCCCTCGAACCAGGAGAAGTCGTCCAGCGCCAGGCTGAAACCCTCGTCACGAAGACGCCGGCAGCCGGCCAGGACCTCGTCGTCGGGTACGACCGTCTCGAGGACTTCCACGACCGTCCGCTCCGGCGGAAGCAGAACCGGGACAGCCCCGGTCAGCACGCCGCGGCTGGCGTTGCAGAACACCTTCTTGTTGCCAACGAGGTAGTCGACGCCGATGCTGACAGAGCCGAACAGCACCTCGGCCGTCAGCAAGTCGCCATGGGCTCCTCCTGCTTCGGCCGTGTTCATCACGCCGGCCGTTGGGGCGCCGACGCTGCGGAACAGAAGTTCGTAGCCCATCACCGACAGGTTCTGATCGAAGATCGGCTGGCGACCCACGACGACGTCGAGAACAGCCATACCCCGACCGCCTGTCAGCCCGGACGCGGTGCGTTTGCACCCGCGGCCAGGTCGAAACCTGCCAGAGGTGCGGGCCGGACCGTCCGTTGTCCGTTCGTTGTGTCCACCGGTCAGGCATCGGCATCTGCTCACCCGGACATGAGGGACTCCCGAGCGTGGCCTACGAAAAACGTGCCCGTATCGGCTGCAACGTGTTCTCGTGCGGGAACGAGTCCGCTTCGTGCAGGTTCGGAAGGGGCCTGACGCTCAGAGGATGTCGGGACGGATGAGGGCGTCGCTCCCGCCGTCCACGAACAGCACCGATCCGTGGATGAAGCTGTTCACCGGATCGAGCAGAAAGCCGACGGCGCCGGCGATCTCGGCCGG
>DATNJD010000097.1:0-34006 GCA_035604075.1 Acidimicrobiales bacterium | reverse complement strand
CGTAGAGGGTCACGTCGTGCCCGTCCGGTTCAAGATGACTCCAACGTCTGCAGGCCCATCTCGGCCAGCCGCACCACGCTGGCGCCGAATCCGTCGACGCTCGAGCGGTCACCTGCCGCCGCCCCGCCGACGTAGCGCGCGTAGACACCCTGGAGGATGCAGGCGAGCTTCCAGTAGCCGAAGGCCACATAGAAATCGAGACGGGAGATGTCACGACCCGAAGCGGCCGCATAGCGGGCCTTCACCTCGGCACGCCCGGGAAAACCGGGAACGGTCGTCGGGGTCACCCCCAGAATGGCGGCCTCGTCTCCCGCCTCGGTCCAATAGACCATCAGCAGTCCGAGGTCGGCGAGAGGGTCGCCCAGCGTGCAGATCTCCCAATCGAGAACGGCGCGCACGCTGCCGTCGTCACCGAGCACAGAGTTGTCGAGCCGGTAGTCGCCGTGGACGATAGCCGTCCCGACCTGCGGAGGGATGTCGGCGGCCAGCTTGTCGTGCACGGCGTTGATGATGGTGGCGGTCTCGGCTCCTTCGACGGTCGAGTTCCGGAACTGTTCGTCCCAGCGCCGAAGCTGTCGCTCGATGTAACCGGCGCGCTTGCCGAAGTCCCCCAGTCCGACGGCGTCGACGTCCACGGCATGCAGGGCCGCCAAGGTGTCGGCCATCGACTCTCCGGCACGGCGCCGGGCGTCGAGATCGAGCTCGCGTTCGGCTGTCTCGGCGTCGCGCACGATGTGGCCGTCGACGAATTCCATGACATAGAAGGGACGGCCGTTGACCTCTTCGTCCAGACAGAGGCCGAAGGTGACGGGAACGGGCACCTCCGTCGGACCGAGGGCGGTGATCACCCTGTACTCGCGGGCCATGTCGTGGGCGGTGGGCAGAACGTGGCTGAGAGGCGGGCGCCGCAGGGCGTACCGACGGCCGCCGCCGTCCGACACCCGGTAGGTGAGATTCGAACGTCCCCCGGCGATGAGCTCGAAGGTGAGCGGGGGTTCGACGCCCGGGACGCTATCGGCGAACCAGCTCTGAACCCGATCGACGTCGATCCCTTCCACGTCGTCGTGACCAGAGGCGGGGGAAGCGACCATACGGTGCACGCTATCGCCCGTGCCCGGGCCCGACACCAGCTCGACGGCCACGGTGCCACCGACCTCGGCCGAGACGCCCGGCGACCCAGCATGAAACACGATCGTCCTCCGGTATGGTCGTTGTCGTGACGACTGTGATCGATGCCACCGATGCCACCTTCGAGCGCGACGTCCTCGACCGTTCGGTCGAGGTTCCCGTCGTCATCGACCTCTGGGCCCCGTGGTGCGGTCCGTGCCGTACCCTCGGCCCCATTCTCGAGAAAGCGGTCGAGGCGACCGACGGCGCCGTCGAGCTGGTGAAGGTGAACGTCGACGACAACCCCCGGGTGTCGGCTGCCTTCCAGGTGCAGTCCATTCCGGCTGTCTTCGCCGTGCGCGACCGCAAGATCGTCGACCAGTTCATCGGCGCCCTTCCCGAGGTTCAGGTGAACGCCTTCATCGCCGGCCTCGCTCCGACGCCGTCCGAGGCCGACGAGCTCGTCGCCGCCGGCGACGAGGCGTCGTTGCGCCGGGCCCTCGAGCTCGAACCGGACCACCCCGCCGGCGTCGTCGCCCTGGCCCGCCTCCTGGTGGCGGCGGGCCAGCCAGCCGAGGCTCTCGACCTTCTGGCCCGGATCCCCGAATCGGCCGACTCCCGTGTCGTGGCGGCCGAGGCGCGTCTGGCGGCCCAGCAGGTGGAGATCCCGGCCGACGGCATCGACGGGCTCCTCGACGCGCTTCTTCCCCGGGTGAAGGACGATGCCGACGCCCGACAGGAATTCGTGGACCTCCTGGAGACGCTCGGCGCCGAGGATCCACGCGTCGCCCGCTACCGCAAGGCGCTGGCCGCCACCCTGTTCTGATTCTCTGCGGTCTGATTCTCTCCGGTTCCTTCGGGGGCCGGGATCCTCAGGGGCACGGGGGAGCGGAGCGGTAGCCTCGCCTGCCGTGGGCCTGCTCCTCGGGGATCGTGACTACGACCTCTCCAGCCGGGCCCTCGTCATGGGCATCTTGAACCGGACGCCCGACTCCTTCTACGACCGGGGCGCCACCTTCGCACTCGACCGACTGCTCACCCGGGCCGCCTCCTTGGTGGCCGACGGCGCCGATCTCCTCGACATCGGGGGTGTGAAGGCGGGTCCCGGGCCCGAGGTCACCGAGGACGAGGAGCTGGAGCGGGTCATCCCCGCCATCGAGGCCGTCCATGACCGCATCGACATCCCACTGTCGGTCGACACCTGGCGGGCGTCGGTGGCCCGGGCGGCCTACAAGGCGGGGGCGGTCATGGGTAACGACATCAGCGGATTCGCCGATCCCGACTACCTGAGGGCGGCGGCCGAGGCCGGCGCCTCCGTCGTGGCCACCCACATTCGTCTCGCCCCGCGGGTCCGAGATCCCGACCCCGCCTACGGCGACGTCCTCGAGGCGGTGCGGAGCTTCCTGCTCGACCGGGCGGCGCGTGCCGAGGCGGCCGGGATCAGTCCCGACCGGATCGTCCTCGACGCCGGTCTCGATCTGGGCAAGACGGCTGTGCAGTCGCTCACGCTCCTGCGCGGTTCGGCCGTCCTTGCCCGGTCGGGCTATCCGCTTCTGCTCTCCGCCTCCAACAAGACCTTCCTCGGCGTCATTCTCGATCTCGACATCGACCATCGCGGTGAGGCGTCGCTCGCCGCCACCGCTCTCGGGGTGGCCCTCGGCTGCCGAATCGTCCGGGTCCACGACGTGGCCGGGAGCCGCGCGGTGTGCGACACCCTGGCCGCCGTCATGGAGGCGGCCTGAATGGCCACGCGCGCGGCCCGTTCGCCCAAGGACACGAGTAGCAGCGGCGGCGCCACCGCTCATGGCGGTGCCTACCTGGTGCGGGGAGACGACCCGTCTCTCGTCGGCCAGGCCGTGCACGATCTGCTCGGTGTCCTCGTCGGTGCACGCGACGCCACCACCGTGGTGGAGGAGCATGGCGGGCCGGCCGCCCCCGATCTGGACGTCGGCCTCATCGTCGACGCCGTCACCACACCGCCGTTCATCACCGACCGCCGGGTCGTCGTGGTGCGCGAGGCGGGCCGTCTGGTGGCGGCCGACGCCGGTCGCCTCGTCGCCTGTCTGGAGGATCCCGTCCCCGGGGTCGTGCTCGTCCTCGTGGCCGGCGGCGGCACCATTCCGGCTGCGCTCGTGAAGGCGGTCGACCGACAGGGATCGGTGATCGACGCCGCCGTGGGCACGGGTCGGGCCCGGACCCAGTGGTTGGTCGAAAGGCTCCACGCCGCGCCGGTGCGCCTCGACGCCCGGGCCGCCACCTTGCTGGGCGACCACCTGGGGGGAGACCTGAGCCGGGTCCAGGGACTTCTCGACACGCTGGAGGCCGCCTACGGCCCCGGGTCGGCCATCGATTCGGAAAAGCTCGAGCCCTTTCTCGGCGAGGCCGGCCGGGTGGCGCCGTGGGACCTCACCGACGCCATCGATGCCGGTGACACGGCCACGGCGTTGGCCGCCCTGGGCCGGCTGACCGGTGCCGGCGGGTCGCATCCCCTCGTCATCCTGTCGGTCCTGCACCGCCACTATCAGGCCATGCTCCGGCTCGACGGGGCCGGGGTGACGTCGGGCGAGCAGGCCGCCACGCTCCTCGGCATGCGCAGCGCCTTCCCCGCCCGCAAAGCACTCGAACAGGGCCGCCGCATGGGCCCGGCCCGGCTGGGCCGGGCCATCACGCTGTTGGCCGAGGCCGATCTCGACGTCCGCGGTCGCAGGGCGCTGCCCGACGGCACCATCCTCGAGGTGCTGGTGGGGCGGCTCAGCCGGCTGGGAAGCGTCCGCGAGGCGGCGGCCGGTCGGGGAGGCAGATCACCGGCCCGGCGGCGCCCGTCGTGAGCGACGGCGACGCCCCCGTTACTTCTTGGTGCTGACGGTCTCCTGCTCGCCGGCCTTGGCGGCACGGCGCATGAGCCGGGACTTGCGGTTCGAGGCCTGGTTCTTGTGGATCACACCCTGGGCGGCGGCCCGGTCGATGCGCCGGACGGCCATCTTGATGGCGTCGGCGGTGTCCTCGGTCCCGGCGTCGATGGCACTCACGGCGGTCTTCGTGCGGGTGCGCATCTCGGAGCGGACGGACTTGTTCTTGAGCCGCCGCCGTTCGTTCTGGCGGTTGCGCTTGATCTGGC
This sequence comes from Acidimicrobiales bacterium, assembly GCA_035604075.1. Taxonomy (GTDB): domain Bacteria; phylum Actinomycetota; class Acidimicrobiia; order Acidimicrobiales; family UBA8190; genus Palsa-661. Next base: position 29,781 of record DATNJD010000097.1, on the reverse strand, counting down.
TCTTGATGTTGGCCACGTGACGTTCTCGCTGTTCGAGGGGCGGGGACCGCCGTCCGGTGAGGCCGGCGGATGCGGACGGGCAGGCGACGCCACCGGGCGCCACCGCGGGGATCGAGCGTAGCAGGCGCCTGCCCTCGGACGACCCGCCCCCGTTCCCCGCGGGGTGCCGTTCGCCTGAGGGTGCTGCCGCCGGTCAGCTGGTCACGCCGTCGCCGGTACGCTCCTGGGGCCGTGCTTCGAACCGACCGGATCCGCAATTTCTCCATTGTGAGCCATGTCGACCACGGCAAGTCGACCCTGTCGGACCGCATCCTGGAGCTCACCGAGACGGTGGACCCCCGGCTCATGCGGGAGCAGTACCTCGATTCCATGGACATCGAGCGGGAGCGGGGCATCACCATCAAGGCCCAGAACGTCCGGGTCCGCTGGCGCGACCACGTCCTGCACCTCATCGACACCCCGGGCCATGTCGACTTCGGCTACGAGGTCAGCCGCTCGCTGGCCGCCTGCGAAGGGGCCGTCCTCCTCGTCGACGCCTCTCAGGGCATCCAGGCCCAGACCCTCGCCACCTGTTACCAGGCCATCGAGAACAACCTCGAGATCGTGGCCGCCCTGAACAAGATCGACCTGCCGGCGGCCGATCCCGAGAGGTACGCGGCCGAGATCGAACGGGTCCTCGGCATCGACGCCTCCACCATCCTGCACATCTCGGCCAAGACCGGCGACGGGGTCGACGCCCTGCTCGACGCCATCGTCGAACGCGTGCCGCCCCCGACGGGGGAGGCCGACGTGGCGCTACGGGCCCTCATCTTCGACTCGGCCTACGACCAGTACCGCGGTGTCGTCAGCTCGGTCCGGGTGATGGACGGGGTCCTGCGGTCGCGGTCGCGGATCCGCTACATGCAGGCCGGCACCGTCCAGGAGGTGGAGGAGATCGGCGTCCGGACACCCGATCCCACACCGGTGGACGAGCTCGGTCCGGGCGAGGTCGGCTACCTGATCTCCGGCATCAAGGACGTCGGGCAGGCGCGGTCGGGTGAGACGGTGACCGACGCCGTCCATCCCGCCACCGAGGCCCTCCACGGCTATCGCGACCCGAAGCCCATGGTGTTCTGCGGCCTCTACCCGGTCGACGGCGACGAGCTGACCGAACTGCGCGAGGCGCTCGACAAGCTCCGGCTGAACGACTCCAGCTTCACTTTCGAGCCAGAGTCGTCGGGGGCGCTCGGCTTCGGTTTCCGCTGTGGCTTCCTGGGCCTGCTCCACATGGAGATCGTCCGCGAGCGCCTCGAACGCGAGTTCAACCTCTCGCTCATCGCCACCGCCCCGTCGGTGGCCTACGTGGCCCACTGCACCGACGGCACCGAGGCCCGCTTCGACAACCCGAGCGAGATGCCCGACGCCAGCAAGCTCGATCACATCGACGAGCCCATGCTCCGGGCCACCCTCATCGTGCCCACCGAGTACATCGGCACCGTCATGGATCTCTGCCAGTCCCGCCGGGGTGAGCTCGACAGGATGGAGTACATCTCGTCGGAGCGCGTCGAGCTGCTCTACCGGATCCCCTTGGGTGAGGTCGTCATTGACTTCTTCGATCAACTGAAGAGCCGTACCAAGGGCTACGCCAGCCTCGACTACGAGCCCGACGGCTACAAGACGGCCTCCCTCGTGAAGGTCGACCTCCTCATCAACCAGGTGCCGGTGGACGCCTTCTCGACGGTGGTCCACAAATCCAACGCCGACGTCTACGGCCGGAAGATGACGGAGAAGCTCCGCACCCTCATTCCCCGCCAACTCTTCGACGTCCCCATCCAGGCCGCCATCGGGGGGCGGGTGATCGCCCGTGAGACGGTGAAGGCCCGGCGCAAGGACGTGCTCGCCAAGTGCTACGGCGGTGACATCACCCGCAAGCGCAAACTGCTCGAGAAGCAGAAGGAAGGAAAGAAGAAGATGAAGTCCATCGGACGCGTCGAAGTGCCCCAGGAGGCCTTCGTCGCCGCGCTGCGTCTCGAGGACTGAGCCTTCGCGTCTCGGGGACCGAACAGTGGCCGCTCAGGCCGGTTCGCCGCCCGGGGTGGGGATGACGGTGGTGGGGAAGTCGTCGGGAAACGCGCCCAGGGCCACGGCGATCTTGGAGAAGCCCATGAACAGCGCCAGGCCCGCCGTCAGCTCCACCGTCCCCGCCGGCCCGTACGACGCCAGCAGCACCTCTCTGGTGGTGTCGTCGACCCCGCCCCCCGGATCGCCGAGGAAGGCGTCGGTCAAAGCGAGAACGGCCTTGTGGGCATCGGCCAACGCCGAGCTCCGGTAGTCGTCGGCCACCAGATCGACCAGGTCCTCGGTCAGCCCGTCGGCCCGGGCCCGGGCGAAGCGGACGTTGCGACAGAACTTGCAGCCCGTCACCCGGGCGTTGCGCAACCGGGCCACCTCCTTCGAGGGATGGTCGACCACGCCGGCCGACCAGAGCACGGCGTAGAGACGTTCGAACGACGCGAACAGCGCCGGCTGGGCGGCGGAGAAGCCCCGGGCGGGATCGTCGGGATCGAGGGTGCTCGAGTCGCTCACCACCGGTGCCGACGGGTCGGGCGTCCCGACGTCGACCACGGGGACGCTCCCCGCCCCGTCGACGGGCCGGTCGCCGTCGGGACCGATCCCGAGGACCAGTCGGAAGCGGACGAAACCGTCGAAGGCGGCCACCGCCTGCGTCAGTCCGACGAGTCGGGCGAAGCCGACGGCGGCGCGCACCGCGGCCCGGTCGGCCGAACCGATCCCCGCTGGATCGAGCACGAACTGCTCGGTGAAGCCCAGACAGGCCCTCGCCGTCTCGTCGTAGTCCGGGGACGTCGGCCACGACGCCAGATTCCCCACCACGGCCTCGGACAAGCCGCCCTCCACGGCGGGCCGGGACCGGACGGCCAGCTCCCCCTCGCAGCCGAGGAGCCGCGCCACCCGGAGCCGGCACAGCTCGGTCACCACCGGGTCGAGCACGGCCGGGTCCCACAGCCGGGCCGAGAAGTCACGGAAATGGGCGAACAGGTTCGGCCGCAGGCCGAACACCCGGGCGAACTCGCCGTCCGACGATGACGCGACGGGGATCCACGACGTCATCGGGCCGGTGCCCTCATCCGGAGATCACCGGATGTTCCTCGGCCACGAACAGAGGCGAACGGCTGTGGTCGATGAAGCGCGCCTCGTCGAGCGCCAGCTCCGCCGCGGCGGCCCGGCCGGCGTCGCTCCCGGCCCCGCCCACGAGCGCCTCGGTATCGTCGAACCACAGCTCGGCCACGCCGTCGAAGCCCTCGGGGGCGCCCCGGCTGGCGGCCAGCATGGCGTTCACCGGACCGGACACGGTGTGCACCTGCACGTAGCGCCGGATCCGCAGCGCCGACGCGTGGCTCGTCACGAGCGGCGCGTGCTCCTCGCGCCAGTACCGGTGGAACTCCTCGGCGCTCATATCGGGCCGACGACGGAGGCAGAAGATCAGCTTCACCATGGCGCCCGATGCTAGGGGGGACCGGGTCGACCGGGCCCCGCCGCCGGCCCCCAGTTGGATACCGTGGCCCCGATGCACGACCGTGACTGCGAGGCGCTCGTCATCGGAGCCGGCTATGCCGGACTCTCGGCCGCCCGGGAGCTCGCCCGGGCCGGTGTCGACGTCCTCGTCCTCGAGGCCCGTGACCGCGTCGGGGGCCGGGTGTGGACGACCACCACGGCGACGGGGGCCACCGTCGATCACGGCGGGCAGTGGATCGGGCCGGGCCAGGACCGCCTGCAGAAGTTGGCCGACGAGTGCGGGGCCCGGACCTTCCCCACCTTCACCACGGGCGAGGGCGTCGAGTGGCGCGACCGCACCCGCGCCACCTACGCCGGTCTCATCCCCACCTCCGACCCCGCCGCCGCCGCCGACGGCATCGAGGCCATCTTCGAGCTGGACCTCGCCGCGACCGACGTCCCCCTGGAGGCGCCCTGGGATGCACCCGAAGCGCGGGCGCGCGACGAGCAGACGCTCGGTTCCTGGCTGGCCGCCACGGTGCCGTCGGTGGGGGCCCGCGCCGTCATCACGGCCGCCGTGAAGAGCATCTTCGGCACCGAGCCGGGCGAGCTCTCCCTGCTCTTCACCCTCTTCTACCTCCACTCGGGCGGTGGCCTCATGAACCTGGCCCGCACCACCAACGGCGCCCAGGAACGACGGTTCCACGGCGGGGCCCAGCAGTGCGCCCAGTGGATGGCGGACGAGCTCGGCCCCCGCGTCCTGCTCTCGTCGCCGGTCACAGCCGTCTCCTACGGCGCCGACGGTGTGACCGCCGTCGCCGACCCCCCCGGAGAGGGCGGCGACCCCGTCAGGGTCAGAGCCCGGCGTGCCGTCGTCGCCCTGCCCCCGGCCCTCACCGTCCGGCTGGACTGGTCACCGCCCCTGCCCGGCCGCCGCGACCAGCTCTGCATGCGCGCCCCCATGGGATCGGTCACCAAGGTCCACGCCGTCTACGACCGGCCCTTCTGGCGCGATGCCGGTCTGAACGGCCAGGTCGTCTCCGACGAGGGTGCCGTCCGCGTCACCTTCGACGACTCACCCCCCGACGCCTCCCACGGCATCCTCCTCGGCTTCATCGCCGGCGACGAGTGCCGGGCCCTCGACGGCTGCACCCCGGCCGAGCGGGCCGACGCGGCGCTGGCCGACCTCGTCCGCTACTTCGGCCCGGCCGCCGCCGCGCCCCTGGAAGTGGTCGAGCAGCACTGGCCGGCCGAGCGCTACAGCCGGGGCGGCCCCGTGGCCGTCTTTTCTCCCGGTCTCCTCACCGGATTTGGAACGGCCCTGCGCGAACCGGTCGGCCCCGTCCACTGGGCGGGAACGGAGACGGCGACCGTTTGGTGCGGCTACATCGACGGCGCCCTCTCGTCGGGGGTCAGGGCGGCCGCCGAGGTCCTCGTCGCCCTGGGCCACTGAGCACGTTGACGACCGAGCCCATGGAGACCTGAGCCGTGGCCGACCGGCACGAGATCGCCGAGGCCTACGCCGACTGGCGGGCCCGTTGCAACGAGAACGACCGTCTGCGCCGCATGCTGCGCGGCTGGGACCGCGTCGTCCATCTGGTGGCCACCGACACCGGGGACCGCTTCACCGTCGTCGTCCGCGACCAGATGCTGGCCGAGCTCACCGACGACGCCGAGGCGGTGGCCGATCTCGTCGTCACCGCCACCAGCGAGGACTTCGCCGATCTCTTTTGGGGGGACCTGAACCCGTCGGAGAAGTACATGTCGGGCGAGATCACCCTGGCCGGCGCCCAGGAGGACGTGATGCGTCTCGACGCCATGTCCATGGTGGCCTTCCTGGATCAATGACGCCCGGCCGGCCGTGACCGCAGGTCCCCCGGCCCCGGCCCCGGCCCCGGAGCGGGGCGGGGCGGCGCTGCTGCGGCGGGCCCTCGGCCTGCGGACCGTCGTCTCCACCTCCACCGGCCTCGCCTTCGCCGCTCTCGAATACCTGGCCGCCGCCGGCCTCGTCGCCTATGTGGCGGGGGACTCGGCCTGGATCGCCGTGGCCACGGCCGGCCTGCTCGCTCTCCTGGCGTGGGGCTGTTTCAGCGAGCTCAACGGCATGTTCCCCACCGCCGCCGCCATCCGCCTCTATATGAAGCGGTCGATGGACGACCGGGTGGCGCTCACCATCACCCTCACCTACCTGACCACCATCGTCCTCGTCGTGGCGGCCGACGCCTTCATCGTGGGCACCGCCATCGCCCACGTCCTCGGCCAGTCGGCCCCGGTGGCGGCGCTCATCATCGCCGCCCTCCTCGGCCTCGCCGTCGGGTCCAACCTGCGCGGCGTCAAGGTGGCCGGGGGCGTCCAGGACGTCGCCACCTACTGCGTCCTCGTCGCCACCGCCGTCGTCGCCGTCACCGCTCTCGTCCGCAGCCACCGACCCCTGCGATTCCCGTTGTCGCCGCTCCACGGCCACCACCCCGCCGACCTGCTCGAGGCCGTCGCCCTCGGCGTCTTCCTCTTCAGTGCCTTCGAGTGGGTGACCACGAACGCCGAGGAGGTCCGCCGTCCCCGCGACATCCACCGGGGCATGCTCATCGCCCTGGCCCTCCTGGCCGCCGTCTGCTGCCTGATCACCGTGGCCATGAGCCACGTCCTCACCCACCACCAGCTGGGCTCGGCCTATCCCCAGCTGTCCCTCGGCCGGGCCGCCTTCGGCCAGGCCGGCCTGTGGTTGATGGCCGGGGTCACCGCCGCCACGGCCGTCAACACCTTCAACGGCGGCTTCATCACCGCCTCCCGTTTCATCTACGCCACCGCCCGCGAGGGCAGCCTGCCCGCCGCCCTCGCCCGGCTGAACGACCGCGCCGTCCCCTGGGTCCCCGTCCTCGCCCTGGGCCTGGTCTCCCTGGTCGTCTCCCTGGTGGTCGCCGCCACCGGCTCCTGGGAGGTCCTGGTGGCCGTGGGCGCCGCTCTCGAGGCGCTCATCTATGCCGTGGCCGCCTATTGCGTGCTCCGGCTCCGGACCCGCCTGCCGGAGCACCCCCGGCCCTTCCGGCTCCCCGCCCCCCGGATCCTGGCGGGGGCGGCCATCGCCGTCTTCGCCGTCCTGGCCGCCACGGCCAGCGTCTCGGTCCAGAACCGGTTCGATCCCGTCCCCCTGGCCGTCATCGCCATCGGGGGACTCCTCTCGACCGCCTACGTCCTGGTCGCCCTGCCCCGGGTCCGCGCCGCTGCCGAGGCCAAGAAGGCGGCCCGGCGGCCCCGGCGCCCACCACGACCTGCTCAAGACCCCGGGCCATGATCCCGAGGTAGCACTCGGTACAATCGAGTGCCAGAACCGCCATGGTCCCGCACCGCACAGCGCGCCCGCCGCGCCACGCCCCCCCGAGCCCCCGGGCCGAGCCGACGGAACCGGCCCGCCCCGAGGAGGCCGAGCTCGATCAGCGCAAGGCGGCCATATTGACCGCCGTTGTCTCCGAGTACATCGAGACGGCCGAGCCGGTCGGGTCGGCCCACATCACGGGGACCCCGGGCGTGGAGGTCTCGTCGGCCACCGTTCGCAGCGACATGGCGGCGCTCGAGCGCGACGGCTACCTCACCCAGCCCCACACGAGTGCCGGCCGCATCCCCACCGACAAGGGGTACCGCTTCTTCGTCGACACCCTGGGCAGCCCCGGCACCCTGGGCCCCGTCCAGCGCCAGGAGGTCCGACGCTTCTTCGCCCACGTCCACGGGGCCGTCGAGGACCTCCTCGGACACACGAGCGGCCTCCTCGCCAACCTGACCGACTACGCCGCCGTGGTCGTCGGCCCCACCCACGAAACGGCCACCATCCGCTCGGTCCAACTGGTCGACCTGGGCCCCAACCTGGCCCTGCTTGTCGTCGTCCTGTCCGACGGGGCCGTCGAGAAGCGGGCCATCGAGATCGGCGGCGAGCACGCCGGGGCCGTCGACGACGTCGTCCTGGCCGCGGCCGCCACCCACATGACGGCCCACCTCCGGGGCCGCACCGTGGCCGACCCGGGGACCGTCCCCGACAGCGGCGACGCCGCCTTCGACGCCGCGGTCCGGCTCGGCACCCAGGCCCTGGCCGACCTGTCCACCACGGGCGAACCCGAGAACGTCTTCGTGGGGGGCTCGTCGCACATGGCGTCGGCCTTCGACGCCGTCGAGACCGTCCGCTCCGTCCTCTCCATCCTCGAGCAGCAGCTCGTCGTGGTGGAGCTGGTCGAGCACATCCTCGACCGGGGCCTCTCGGTGGCCATCGGCTCCGAGCACGGCTTCGAACCGCTCGCCTCCTGCGCCCTCGTCCTCGCCCCCGTCTCCGTCGACGGCGAGACGGCCGGCACCATCGGCGTCGTCGGCCCCACCCGCATGAACTATCCCCGGGCCCTGGCCTCGGTCCAGATCGTGGCCGAGCGCCTGGGCGAGCGTCTCGGCGGCCCTGCCCCGGGCGACGGAGGCGACCGTGGCCGCTGATTACTACGCGCTCCTCGGCCTCGCCGCCAGCGCCTCGGACGACGAGATCAAGCGCGCCTACCGCAGCAAGGCGCGCGAGCTCCACCCCGACACGAACGGCGGCGACGCCGGGGCCGAGGCGCGCTTCAAAGAGGTGACCCGCGCGTACGAGGTGCTCCGCGACCCCGAGCGCCGCGCCCGCTACGACCGTTTCGGTGCCGACGGCGTCGACCCCCGCGCCGGCGCGGGGACCGATCCCTTCGGCTTCGGCGCCGGCGGCGGCCTGGGCGACATCTTCGACGCCTTCTTCGGCGGCGGTATGCGCGGTGCCGGAGGCGGCGGCCCGGTGCGCGGGGCCGACGCCGAGGTGATCCTCGAGCTCAGCTTCCACGAGGCCGTCTTCGGGGCCCGCCACGACGTCACCCTCGACGGCCTCGTCCCCTGCGTCACCTGCGCCGGCAGCGGCGCCCGGGCGGGCACGACCGCCGTCCGCTGTCCCGACTGTCAGGGCACGGGTGAGCTCCGCCGGGTCCGCCAGTCCATCTTGGGCCAGGTCGTGACGGCCGCGCCGTGCCGCCGCTGCCAGGGACTGGGCGAGGCCATTTCGAGCCCCTGCCCCGACTGCTCCGGCGACGGCCGCCGCGTCGAGAGCCGCACCTACGCCGTGGACGTCCCCGCCGGCGTCGACCACGGCTCGACCCTCCGCCTCACCGGCCGTGGCCCGGCCGGCCCCCGCGGGGGACCCGCCGGCGATCTCTACGTCCACCTCTCGGTCACCCCCGATCCCCGGTTCGCCCGCGACGGCAACGACATCCACGCCGAGCTCCACGTCTCCATGGCCCAGGCCGCCCTCGGCTACACCGTCGCCTTCGACACCCTCGACGGCCAGGAGTCGCTCCCCGTCCCCCCCGGCACCCAGGGCGGTCACGTCGTGAAGCTCCGGAGCCGGGGCGTTCCCCACGTCCGCGGCCGCGGCCGCGGCGACCTTCTCGTCCACGTCGTCGTCGACACTCCCACCGACCTCACCAAGGCCCAGGAGGAGCTCCTCCGGCAGCTGGCGGCCGAACGGTCCGAGGAGATCTCGCCGCCCGACGAGGGTCTCATGGCCCGCCTGCGCTCCGCCTTCGGCTGAACGGGAAGATCCCCCGTGCCCGGTCCCTCCTCTGACCAGACACCGTCCGCAGAACCGGCACCGGCACCGGCACCGGCGTCACCGGTCGGCCACCCGGCGTCGGTGGGAGCGGCCGCCCTCGTCTACGTCGCCGACCTCGTCCGGCCCGTCCCCGGTCCGGACGACGCCCATCACCTGAGCCGGGTTCTCCGGCTCCGCCGGGGTGAGCCGGTGGTGGCCGCGGATGGGCGGGGCCGGTGGCGCCTGTGCCGCTACCGGGGCCCGGCGGGCGCGGGTGCGGACCGCCCCGACGCCCTCCTCGCCGACATGCTCGAGGCCGACGGGCCGGTCACCGTGGCGCCCCGCATGACGCCCGCGGTGACGGTGGGATTCGTCCCCGTGAAGGGCGAACGGCCCGAGTGGGTGGCACAGAAACTGACCGAGGCCGGCGTCGACCGGATCGCCGTGCTGCGCTCGGCCCGCGCCGTCGTGCGCTGGGAAGGCGACCGCGGCGCCAAAGCCGTCGAGCGGCTCCGGCGGGTGGTGCGCGAGGCGGGCGCCCAGAGCCGCAACCCCTGGCTGCCCGAGGTGGTGGGGGTCCTCGAACTGGCCGATCTGGCGGCCGCCGTGGCCCCCGCCCCCCTGGCCCTGGCTCATCCCGGCGGCGATCCACCGAGCGTGGCCATGCCCGCCATGGCGGTCGGACCGGAGGGCGGTTGGGACGATTCCGAGTTGGCCCCGGGGGGGTATCCGGTGGTCGGTCTGGGCCCCGGGATACTGCGGGCCGAGACGGCGGCCGTAGCCGCCGGCCTGCTCTTATGTGCCCTGCGCAACGGTCTCGTGCAGGAGGCTGCGGGGGCCCTTTCGGGCCCCGCCCGGACCCGCTAGCACGCCGGCCCGGGAATCACAACACGGACGCAACGCGAAACGGTCCTTGCAATCACCACGCTGCGTGAGCAACACTGGCTGAGGTAGCAGTTTGCGGGCACACCCTGTGGACCCGCTGGACTCCTCTGGGGTCCGGCAGATCCGTGGGGGGCTGTCGGGGGAGTTGTCGTCGGGAGACAATTAGCAGCGCACGAACGCAAGCAGCGAGGATTCGATGGTCATGGTCAACCAGACGGTGGTACCCGACGAGGACGAGCAGGAGGAAACTGCGCGTGCCGCATATGCGCGGGCGGTGGGTTCGCGCCTGCGCGCCGTGCGCAAGCAGATGCGTCTCTCTCTGCAGGCCGTCGAGGCCATGTCCGATCAAGAGTTCAAGGCGTCGGTTCTCGGTGCCTATGAACGAGGCGAGCGCGCCATCTCGGTGCCGCGCTTGCAACGATTGGCGAAGCTCTACGACGTCCCCGTCGATCAGTTGCTGCCGCAGGACGACGACGCCAACCGTTGGGGCCCCGCCGGTGAGCGCGAAGGTGGCAACGGCCAGGCCGAGAGCCCGGCCCGTGCACGGCGTCAACTACGGCCGTGGGACGGACACGAGAAGGTCACCATCGACCTGACCAAATTGAATTCCGTCAGCGGTCCCGAGCGTGATCTACTGCGGCGCTTCCTAAGCATGATCCAGGTGCAGCGCCAGGACTTCAACGGCCGGATGATCACCATCAGGGCCGAGGACCTCCGGGCCATCGCCTGCCTCTTCGGGGTCACGCCCGACGCCATGAGCCGCCGCCTCGACGAATTGGGGCTGCGCGTCACCTCCTGAGTCGTTCCCCGCGGCGGCCCCGCCGCGGCCTGTGTCATCTTCGCTGCCTGCCGTCACCAGGCCTCTCGCCGTCGTCGCGCGTGCGGTCGTTGACGCGCGTGCGGTCGTTGACGCGCCGCCTGCCGTGGCCGCCTTCCGCGTCGTGGCGCCGCCACCACCGCCTCCTCACAGGTCGGCGCCGCGGCAGAACCGTCACAGGTGCGAGATAGCATCGGAATGCACGGATGGGTACGGTGCCCTCAGGGCAAGGGATGCAGGAGACTGGTGGACGAACAGATTCATTGGATGAGCACCAAAGAGGCGGCCGAGCACCTGGGCGTGACGTTGCGGAGCCTGTACCGGTTCATCGACGAGGGAATGGTGACGGCCTACAAGTTCGGCCGGGTGATCCGTCTCCAGCAGGCGGACGTGGAGCGGTTCATCGAGTCGAGCCGCATCGCCCCCGGGAGTCTCGAACACCTCTACCCCGAGTTGAAGGGGTCACGGGCCGACGTCCACGCCGGCGGTTCTGCCGAGTGAGCGCGTGAGCGAGACGACACCTGCGAAGGACTGCATCTTCTGCCGCATCGTGGCCGGTGAGATTCCCGCCGACATCGTCGACCGGACCGAGCACAGCGTGGCGTTCCGCGACCTCAGCCCGCAGGCGCCCGTCCACCTTCTCGTCATCCCCCGACGGCACATCGAGAACGCGGCCACCGTCGAGGACACCGACGCCGCGGTGGTGGCCGACATGATCACCGCGGCGCGCCGTGTGGCGCAGAACGAGGGCGTGGCCCACAGCGGCTACCGGCTGGTGTTCAACGTGGGCGAGGACGCCACCAACTCGGTGCCCCATCTGCATCTGCACGTAATCGGCGGTCGGGCCATGAGCTGGCCTCCCGGGTGAGTGCCACCCCGGTCAAGATCCTCGTTCCCGGGAACCACCTCATGGTCGGACTCCTGGGCGAACGAGACGAGTTGCTCCGGCTGATAGAGGACGCCTTCCCCGACGCCCGCATCGTGGCGCGCGGCAACGAGATCAGCATCGAAGGCGACGACGCCGAGCGGGTGGGTCGTTTGTTCGACGAGCTCGTCATCCTTCTCGAACAGGGTCAACGCCTCGACGCCTCGGACGTGGGCCGGACCATCGTCATGGTGAAGGACGATGTGAGCCCGACCGAGGTCCTCACCACCGAGCTCCTGCGTTCGGCGCGCGGCCGCACCGTGCGGCCGAAGACGGCGGGGCAGAAGCGCTACACCGACGCCATCGCCCACCACACCGTCACCTTCGGCATCGGCCCGGCCGGGACGGGCAAGTCGTACCTGGCCGTCGCCCTCGGCGTGCAGGCTCTGCAGGCCCACGAGGTGGAACGGATCATCCTGACCCGGCCGGCCGTCGAGGCGGGCGAACGCCTGGGCTTCCTTCCCGGCGACATCATGGCCAAGGTCGACCCCTATCTCCGGCCCCTCTACGACGCCCTCTACGACCTGCTCGGCCCCGAGGGATCGCAGCGGCTGCTCGAGCGGGGCACCATCGAGGTCGCCCCCCTGGCCTTCATGCGGGGCCGGACCCTGAACCGGAGTTTCATCATCTTGGACGAAGCCCAGAACACCACACCGGAGCAGATGAAGATGTTCCTCACCCGGATCGGCTTCGGGTCGAAGGTGGTCGTCACCGGCGATGTCACCCAGATCGACGTGCCCGGGGGTCGCTCGGGACTGCCCGGGCTCGAGCAGGTGCTCGGTGGTGTCCCCGACGTGATGTTCGTGAACCTGACCCAACGCGACGTGGTCCGGGCCCGCATCGTCGCCGATATCGTCGCCGCCTACGAGAGGGCGACCGACGGGGGCACGGGGCGGACGGGACACGACGATGCCCGCTGACATCTTCGCCGCCGACGAGCAGACCGACCGGGCGGTCGACATCGGCCGCTTCGCCGAGCTGGCCCGCAACGTCCTCGGTGCCCAGGGCGTGAAGGACGACATCGAGGTCTCGCTGCTCTTCGTCGACGAGGGCACCATCGCGGAGCTCCGCCAGAAATTCCTCGGCCAGGCCGGGCCCACCGACGTCCTCGCCTTTCCCATCGACGAGGAGCCCGAGCCCAGTGGCCGCTCTCCCGACGAGGGGGGGACGGGACCGGGTGCGGGGGCCCCGGACGAAGACGACATACCCGTCCTCCTCGGTGACGTCGTCGTCTGTCCGGCCGTGGCGGCGCGCAACGCCGTCGAACACGGCGTGAGCGTGGACGACGAAATGGCCCTTCTCGTCGTCCACGGTTTGTTGCATCTTCTGGGTATGGACCATGACGTCGACGAGGAAGCCGAACGTATGGAGCGCCGCGAGCGTGAGCTGCTGGCCCGTTTCAACCGGGCGGTGGGGTAGCTGGTCCCCGTGACCGTGTTGGTCGCCTCCTCGCGTTTTCATCCCACCGACTGGATCCTGATCGCCGTCGTCCTGCTGCTCCTGCTCTTCTCGGCCGGCCTGGCGTTGGCCGAGACCAGCCTGGTCCGGATGAGCAGGACCAAGGCCATGGCGCTGCAGGGCGACGGCCGCCGGGGGGCCGGCGCCCTCCTGCGCCTCGTCCAGGATCCGGAGGGCTTCCTCAATCCGGTACTCCTGCTCGTGCTCATCAGCCAACTGGTGACCGCCACCCTGGTGGGGATCCTGTCGGAACGCTGGTTCGGCGCCGTCGGCGTGATCGCCGCCACGGTGTTCGAGGTCGTGGTCATCTTCGTCCTGGCCGAGGCGCTGCCCAAGAACTGGGCCGTGCAGAACCCCGAGCGATCGGCGCTGCTGCTCGCCCCCATCGTGTCGGCCGTGGTGCGATTCCCCCCCATCCGGATCCTCTCGCGGGGGTTGATCGGACTGGCCAACATGCTCCTCGGTCCCCGCGCCCGGCGGATCGGGGTCAGCGAATCCGAGCTCCTGGCCATGGCCGACGTGGCTATGGAGGAGGACGTCATCGAAGGCCACGAACGCGAGCTCATCCACTCGATCATCGAGTTCGGTGACACCGTCGTGCGCGAGGTCATGGTCCCCCGTCCCGACATGCGCTCCCTGGAAGGTGATCTCACGGTGTCCGAAGCCCTGGGCGTGGCCATCGAGGCGGGCCTGTCGAGGCTGCCCGTGCACGCCGGCAATGTCGACGACATCGTCGGTGTGGCCCACGCCAAGGACCTGATCCGGGCCGAGCGCGAGGGCCACGGCACGGAGCCCGTGCGCGACTACGCCCGGCGCGCCCACTTCGTCCCCGAGACCAAACGGGTGGCCCGGCTCATGCGCGAGATGCAAGACCTCAAGTACCACCTGGCCATCGTGGTCGACGAATACGGGGGCACGGCCGGGCTGGTGACCCTGGAGGACCTGATCGAGGAGCTGGTCGGCGAGATCGTGGACGAGTACGACGTGGAGGAGCCGCCCGTCGTCCCCCTCGACCACGGCACCTACTCGGTGTCGGCCCGCCTGGCCGTCGACGAGTTGGGCGAACTGGTCGAGGCCCATCTGCCCGAGGGGGAGTGGGACACGGTGGGCGGTTTGTTGTTCAACGTCCTCGGCCGGGTGCCCGTCGAGGGGGAGTCGGTCGAGGTCGACGGGCTGACCCTCGTGGCCGAGCGGATGGAGGGCAACCGTGTGGGCCGCATCCGCATCATCCCGCGTCCGTCGGACCGGCCGGAGACCACGGAGGAAACCGGTACCCCGGCCCGCCGTGAGTGAGCGCGCCGGCAGTGAGCCCGCCGTGAGTGAGCCCGCCGGGAGTGACGAGCCTGCGACGGACGGCGCCCTGCGGTCGGGATTCGTCACGGTGGTGGGCCGGCCCAACGTCGGCAAGTCGACATTGATCAACAGGATCCTCGGCACCAAGGTGACCATCGTCTCGCCCCGGCCGAACACCACCCGCCGCTCGGTGCGCGGCGTGCTGCACCGGCCCGGCTTCCAGGCCGTCTTCGTGGACACACCCGGTCTGCACCGGCCCCGCACCGCCCTCGGCCGCCGCCTCAACGAGCAGATCGGCGAAGCGCTGGACGAGATCGACGTGGTCGTCCCCGTCATCGACGCCACCGCGTCGATCGGACCGGGCGACCGACTGGTTCTGCAACGCGCCGCGGCATCGTCTCGTGCCGCCACGAGAACGCCGGAGGTGCCGGCCGGCGATCTGTCGCGGCTGCTGCTCGTGGTGAACAAGATCGACAAGGCCTCACCCGGTCAGGTCCTGCGCCAGCTGGCCGACGCGCAGCGCATTCTCGAATCCACCGATGCCGTCGACGCTCTCGAGACCGGCGCGGCCGATACCGGCGCGGTCGAGGTCGGTGAGACCGGCGGCGGGGGGGAGACCCTCGACGGATCGGTGGTGGTGGCCGACTCCGGGGCGCAGTACTTCCCCATATCGGCGGTCAACGGGCGCGGCGTCGACGCCCTGGTGACGGCCGTCCTCGATCTGCTGCCCGAGGGCCCGCCGTACTACCCCGAGGAGATGACGAGCGATGTGGGCGAGTGGTTCTGGGTGGGCGAGCTCGTGCGCGAACAGTTGTTGGCCACGGTGCGCGAGGAGCTGCCGCACTCCATCGCCTGCCGGGTGACCGAATGGGAGTGGCCGCGGATCCGCGTCGAGATCCTGGTGGAGCGGGAGTCCCAGAAGGGGATCGTCATCGGCCAGGGCGGTCTGGTGTTGAAGGCGGTGGGGACCGCCGTGCGGGCCCAGCTGCCCGAAGGCGCCTTCGTCGAGCTCTTCGTGCGGGTCGAGAAACGGTGGCAGCAACGGCCCGAGACGATCGAGCGCCTGGGCTACTGAAACGGCCGGCTGGTCCTGGCGGCCGTTTCAGCGCACGACGCTGCCGACGGTGGCCGGGGCGGCGGCGGCGATGGAGCGGAGGAAGTCGAGGACCTCGGCCCGCTTGGTGGTCAGCCGCATGGGGGGTAGCGCCTCGAGCATCGTCCGGCGGTAGCCGGCCTTGGCCAGACGGGGGTCGAGGACGGCCACCACGCCGGTGTCGGTGGACGACCGGATCAGGCGACCGGCCCCCTGCGCCAACAGCGTCGTCGCCCGGGGGAGATCGACGAGACGGAAGGCCCCGTCGCCCGCCCGGGCCCGGCGCGCCTCGAGCAGAGGATCGTCGGGACGGGGAAAGGGCAGGCGGTCGATGGTCACGAGGCTCAGGGTGGCCCCGGGTACGTCCACCCCCTGCCAGAACGAGACCGTGGCGAAGAGGCACGACGACTCCTCGGCGCCGAAGGCCTCGAGGAGCTTGGCCTTGGGCAGGTCGTTCTGGGCCAACACCCGGTATGCCAGCCGCGGCCGGAGCGCCTCCACCGCGCCCTGCATGGCCCGCCAGCTGGTGAAGAGGGCGAGGGCCCGGCCGCCCGCCGCCGTGATCAGGGCCTCGAGCTCGTCGTGCAGCGCCGCCGGCGCATCGGGGCTGCGGCGGTCGGGGAGGTGGGCGGCGCAGTACAGCACGGCGTGTTGCCGGTAGGGGAAGGGGCTGCCGACATCGAGCCGGACGGTGCCACGGGGCAGCCCCAGCCGGTCCTCGACCAGGGGCGGGACCGTGGCCGAGGTGAGGACGGCCGTCACCTCGGGCCACAGCACCTCGGCCAGGACCGGTCCGACCTCGATCGGCGCCCGGCGCAGGGTCAGGAAGCGGCCCCCCGATCCACTGGCCTCCACCCAGGCCACATGGTCGGCATCGAGGGTGGTGACGGCGGCGAGGTCGTCGACGAGGTGCCCGGCGGCCAGGAGGATGCGGGTGCGTCGGGCCGAGAGGTCGGCACCCTCGCCCGGCCCCGCCGTCGTTCCCTCGCCCAGGGGGCCGCCCAGGGTGCTCTGGTCCGCCTTCTGGCGCCCGACGGCGGCGGCGAGCGCCCTCACCCGTCCCTGGGTCAGTTCGAGGATGCGGCCGAGCTCGGCCGTGTCGGCCGGCCGGGCGCCGGAGGCCGGTCGCCCGCCGTTGCCGGCCGAGCCGGCGTCGCCCGGCAGGAGCCGCCGGCCGACGAGCGGGCGCAACGCCCGTTCCAGGCGATCGGCGGCGTCGGTCGCCCCGTCGACGAGGGCGCCGTCGTCGGCCGCCAGCAGGCCGCGCGCCCCCTGCCCCAGGGCGCGCACGCGGCCGGCGGTGACCTCGAGACCGAGACCGGCCGTCATGATGTCCTCGACGGCATGACACTCGTCGAGGATGAGAACGTCGTGATCGGGCAGGACCGTTCCCCCGCTCGCCACATGGGTGGCGTAGAGGTGGGTGTTCACGACGACCACATCGGCCGTGGACGCCCGGGTGCGGGCCCACTCGGCGAAGCAGCTCGTCCCCGACGGGCAGCGAAAGGCCCCCGGGCAGTCGCGCGCCGTGACCGACACCGCCGCCCATGCCCGGGGATGCGGTTCGAAGTCGAGCTCGGCCCGGTCACCGGTGGCCGAGGTCGTCGACCAGGCGATGAGGTCGCGGATCTGGGACCCCAGGTGGCCGAGCCCGGCCGCCGGGGCGTCGTCGTCCCGCCCGGCGTCATCGGTGCCGCTGTCACCGTCGTCGCCACCGTTGCCACCCTCGGGGGGGGCGAAGAGGGCGGCGTCGCCGGCCCCAGCGATGTCGGGGGTGGCGAAGACCTCGGCCGCTCTCTGGCGGCACAGGTAGTTGGACCGTCCCTTCAGCACGGCGAACGAGAAGCGGGGGCCGTCGCTGAGATGGGCGGCGAGGAAGGGCAGCTCCTTGGTGGCCAGCTGGTCCTGGAGTGCCTTGGTGGCCGTGGCCACCACCACCCGCCGTCCCGAGCGGACGGCGGGAACGAGATAGGCGAGCGACTTGCCCGTCCCCGTGCCCGCCTGGACGACGAGGTGTCGTTCCTGGTCGATGGCCTCGGCCACGGCCTGGGCCATCTCCACCTGGCCGGGTCTCTCCTCCCCTCCGCCGGGCAGTTCGTGGGTGACCTGGCGCAAGAGGGCGGCCACGCCGACATCGCCATCACCGGGACTCATCCGGTGGACGCTACCGAATGGGCGACCCTCCGCCGACGGAATGTCAGCCGCTCGTGATCCCGACGACGGGGGCGGCCAGAGCGCTCCCGGACATTCCTCCCAGGTAGGGCACGCCTCCCAGGGCGAAGACGGCGCCGTCCGAACTGGTGAGCCAGTAGGCAATCCCAGAGCGGGCGATGCCGACGACGGGGCGCAGCGGCGAGATGTGGTCGGCCGGAAGAGACCCGTCGAAGGGGGCGTTGCCGAGGGAGAACACACCGCCGTCGGCACCGACCAGGTAGCCGTTCTCGATCCCTGTCACCGGGCGGCTGAGAGAGCTGAAACCGGGCCAACCGGCGAAGCCGTCGGGACCGAAGGTGAAGACGCTGCCGTTGGCGCCGGCCAACGAGTAGTCGCCCGAGTAGTCCTGTGCGATGCCGACGATGTTCTTCGCCACGATGCCCCGCGCCGGCAGCGATCCGTCGTAGGTGGCGTCGCCGAAGGCGAAGACGCCGCCGTCCGCTCCGACGAGCCAGTACCCGCGCCCGTCCAACGTCGACACGATCCCGACGATGTCGTGGACGTCGATCCCGAGGGCGGGCAACGAGCCCTCGAACTGCGCCGAACCGAAGGCGAAGACGCCTCCGTTGGTGTCGGCCAGCCAATAGCCGTTGCCGGCTGCCACCGTGGTGATACCGACGATGTCGTGGACGTGGATCCCGAGCTCCGGCAACGAGCCGACGAACGAAGCATCGCCGAAGGTGAAGACGCCGCCATCGGCACCGACCAGCGAGTAGCCATAGGGGTGCTGCGCCGGACACAAACAGTTGGGCAGGGCTGGCTCCAGTTCGATCGCTCCGATGTCGCAACCGCTGCCCTGCGGTCGAGACGTGCCGATCTCGTCGACGGTGATGCCGGCGGCTCCGTCCGCCTGACACTGCGCAATCGGGATGGCGTCGACCAGGGGTGATCCCGGCACCCAGTACTGGGTGCAGGCGGAAAGGTGACAGGACGTCGAGAAGTCGAGTGGGGGTACCCGGTTCTCGAGGTCACCCGGGGCGGTGAACCCACAGCTGGCGTCATCCGACGCATTGAAACCGTGCGACGTGGTCGATCCTCCCACGGAACAGTCGGGGGCACCGTCTTGGGTGAAGGCCATCACGGACCCGAATGACGAAAGATCACCGCCGGCCGTCCGGACATTGGCATCGGGGGAACCGCTGGGGGCGTTGTCCACCACGGTGGCGTAGACGAGACTGACGTCGCCCGCGGCCGTGAGGATCCCGCTTCCCTGGTTGCCGGAGATCGTGGCATTGATGACGGTCACGTCCCCGCCGCTGTCGTGGATGCCGTCGGCGCCCCCGGTGACCGTCATCTGCGAGACGGTCAGCGAACCCGAGCTCGTGCTGACCAGGACGTCCGACGACGACTGGCCGTAGACGGTGACGCCGCCGCCGTCGATGGTGAGGGAGTGGTTTCCTCCGCCACCGGTGTAGGAGGGCAGGGCCGCCGTTAGGGGAATCCCCAGCAACCCCGCCTGCACGTCGATCTCGACGTCGTCATTGGTGGCGTCGGCCGTGGTGAGGGCGAAGCGCAGGGTCCCCGGGGTATTGGTGTCGGCCGTGCTCGTGACGGTGAGAATCGTCAACGCGTCGGCCGCCGGACCGGGCAGGGCCACCGACGTGAGAAGGGCTCCGGCCACGATGAGGAGCGCCAGCCATGGTCTCAGTCGCCTGGATACCGGACCCTCCCTTGTCCCCGAAAGGGAATCACCCGCCGACGTCTGGTGGCCGGTTTACGACCTCGCCGCCCCCGGGCCGGAGGTGCCGCCCTCGGGCACGGCGGCGAGCACCGACCGCAGCGCCTGGGCGGCGCCGAGGAGCCCGGCCGTCTCCACCGGCACCACCAGCTTCGAGTTGGGGCTGGCGGAGATCGTGGCGAGCGCCTCGAGCTGCAGGACGGCCAGCAGCTCCGGGGTGGGGTTGCCCTGGTGGATGGCCTCGTAGACCGAGGTGATGGCCCCGGCCCGGCCCTCACCGGTGCGGATCTGGGCCTCCTTGTTGCCCTCGGCCCGGAGGATGGCCGACTGCTTCTCGCCCTCGGCCCGCAGCACGTTGGCCTGCTTCTCGCCCTGGGCAGTGTTGATGGCGGCCTGCTGCTGACCTTCGGACTGCAAGATGGCGGCACGCTTCTGCTGGTCCGCTTCTTTCTGCAGGGCCATGGCGTCCACGATGTTCTGGGGCGGGACGATGTCGACGATCTCGATCCGGTTCAGCCGGACACCCCACTTCTCGGTGGCCGACGCCATGTGGGCCTGGAGCTCGGCGTTGATCCGCTGGCGCTCAGACAGGGCCTCGTCGAGGGTCATGCCGCCGAAGACGGCGCGCAGGGCGGTCCGGGCCAGCTGGTCCACGGCCACGTGGTATTCGCTGATCTCGTAGAGCGCCAGCCGGACGTCGACGACCTGGCTGAAGATGGTGGCGTTCACGAGGACGCTGACGTTGTCCTTGGTGATGACGGCCTGCAGGTCACCGAGGCGCGGTTCCTCCCGCATGTCGACGCGGACGATGGTGTCGACGAACGGCACCAGGAAGGTGACGCCGGGCTGGCGGATCGAGTTGAACTGGCCGAGCCGCTTGACGACGCCGACGAAACCCTGCTGGACGAGCCGGACCGAGCGCGACAGGACGAGGACGACGAGGACGACGACGACGATGCCAATGATGATGCCGGTGGCCGTCCCGGCGTTGCTTGCGAACATGGAAGGTTCCTCCTGCCGACGGGGCGACGGTTACGACGCGGTGACCACGAGCCGGGTCTTCTCGATGTCGATGACCTCGACCACCTGGCCGGGCTCGCAGGGCTCGTCGTCGTAGGTGATGGCGGGCCAGTCCTCGCCCCGGGCGTGGACGCGTCCGGCCGGCTCGGCCTTGTCGACGCGGTCGACGACCGTGGCCCTTTGGCCGACGAGGGCGGAGACCCCGGACTTGAGGGCACCGGCCCGGCGGTGGCCGAAGGCGCCGAGCAGGGGCCGGCGCAGGAGCAGGAGCCCTCCCAGGGCCACCACGGCGAAGGCCACCACCTGGAGCAGCGGGGCACCCCCGAGGCCCGAGACGATGGCGGCGGCCAGGGCCCCGGCGGCGGCGAAGAGGGCGAAGAAGGCGAGGTTCGTGACCTCGATCACGAGGAAGACGACCGCCGCGAGGACCCAGAACCAGGCGCTCATGGGCGCAGGCGGCCCGGTTGGTCGTGCGTGGCCCGATCGTGCGAGCTGACCAGCGTGTCGTGCATTTCCACGCACCACGCTACTCCCACGCGCTGTCCGACGCGGCTCGGGAACGGCACCGCCGAGGAAGTAGGTTCGGGTCAGTGTCACGCGCCCTAACGCCCGCTCCGGACGGCGTCGATCTCAGTGGTGTGCCCGCCCACGTGGCGTGCGTGATGGACGGGAACGGCCGGTGGGCCAGCCTGCGGGGCCAGCCCCGGACGGCGGGGCACGCGGCGGGCGAGGAAGCGCTGCTCGACACCATCGAGGGGGCGCTCGAGATCGGGATCCGCTGGCTCACCGTCTTCGCCTTCTCGACCGAGAACTGGCGGCGTCCCCCGGACGAGGTCCGCTACCTGATGGGCTTCAACGAGTCCCTGCTCGTCCGGCGGCGTGACGAGCTGCACGAGAAGGGCGTCCGGATCCGCTTCGCCGGCCGGCGGGACTGGCGGGTGCCACGGCGGGTGCTGCGGCGGATGGACGAGTCGACCCGGCTGACGGCGGGCAACCGGACGATGACGCTGACGATGGCCTTCAACTACGGCGGCCGGGCCGAGATCGTGGACGCCGTGCGGGCCCTCGTGGCCGAGGGCACCCCGGCGCAGAAGATCGACGAGAAGGCCATCCGGCGCCATCTCTACTATCCCGATCAGCCCGACCCCGACCTGATGGTGCGGACGTCGGGGGAGTACCGGATCTCCAATTTCCTGCTGTGGCAGCTGGCGTACTCCGAGTTGGTCTTCACCGACGTCCTGTGGCCCGACTTCCGGCGGGAGCACCTCTTCGAGGCGGTGGCCGAGTTCCAACGACGCGAGCGTCGCTACGGAGGGGTGCGGGGATGAAGGTGGTCGTCGGGGCCGGCGCCGTGGTCGTCGTGGGCGGGCTGATCGTGCTGGCCGTGGCCGGGATCGCCGGGGCCACGGCCATCCTCGTGACCGTGGGGGCGCTCTTGGCCATGGTCATCGTGGGGGGCCAGATGGGCGGTCGACACACGCCGAACGTGGCGCCGGTGGCCCGTGGTCCCGAGTCGCCTCCGGCCGCCGATCCCCCCGGAGGCCCGGCACCCGCCGCCGGCGGCGCCGGACCCGATGCCGGTGAGGCGGCACCGACGGAGCCGACGACGGACCGGTGAGGCGGTGACCCTCTACCGCGACGAGGGGGTGGTGCTGCGGACGTTCCGTCTGGGCGAGGCCGACCGGATCGTGACGCTGATGACGCGGGGCCGGGGGAAGGTGCGGGCCGTGGCCAAGGGGGTGCGGCGGACCCACTCCAAGTTCGGGGCCCGGCTCGAACCGCTCAGCCACGTGACGATGTTGTGCTGGCAGGGACGCGAGCTCGACATCGTGAACCAGGCCGAGGTGGTCGACACCTTCCGGGGGATACGCGAGGACCTGGGTCGGGTGACGAAGGCCTACACGCTGCTCGAGGTGGTGGATCAGCTGGCCCAGGAGGGCCACGCCAACGCCCGGCTCTACGACATGGTGGTGGGTGCGCTGCGGGCCCTCGAGGAGAGCGACGCACCGCTGCTCGTCCCCGCCTTTCTGTTGAAGGTACTGGCCTTGGAGGGATCGGCCCCCACCGTCGACGTCTGCGTGTCGTGCGGCGCCGTCGACGACCTGGTGGCCTTCGACCTGAACGAGGGCGGGGTGCTGTGCCGGTCGTGCCGGCGGGGCCGGTCGCTCTCGCCCGAGGCGCTCGAGCTGCTGCGCCGGATCCTGGGCGGCGGGCTCGCCTCGGCGCTGCGCGAGCCGGCCGGGGCGTTGGCCGACGAGCTGACCGACCTGGCCACCGAGGCGACGGAGGTCCATCTCGACCGGCGGCTGCGCAGTGTCCGGACGAGCGCGGCCGAGTAACGGAGCCGTGCCCGACGAGTTCGGTGTCTACGTGCACGTGCCCTTCTGTGCGGCGCGCTGTGACTACTGCGCCTTCGCCACCTGGACCGACCGCGATCACCTGATGGAGCGCTACGCGGCGGCCTGTGTGACCGAGATCGGCCGGGCCCGTCGCGATGAGGCCATGGGCTCGGCCACGAGCGTCTTCGTGGGCGGCGGGACGCCGTCGCGGCTGCCGGCCGAGTTGCTGGCCGAGATCCTGGGTGTCGTGCCCCGGGCCCCGGGGGCCGAGGTGACCGTCGAGTGCAACCCCGAGGACGCCACGGCCGAGATGTTCGGCGTATGGCGGGCCGCCGGTGTGGGCCGGGTGTCGTTCGGCGTGCAGTCGATGGTGCCCCATGTGCTCGCCGGATTGGGCCGGCGGCACGAGCCGGACACGGTGGCCCGGGCCGTCGCCCTGGCCGGGGCGGCCGGCTTCGCGTCGGTGAACGTGGACCTGATCTTCGGATCGCCGGCCGAGACGGACGACGACTTCCGGCGGAGCCTGGAGGCGGTGCTCGCCCTCGAGCCGACGCCGGGCCACGTGAGCGCCTACGCCCTGACCGTGGAACCCGGCACCCCGTTGGCCGCCGATCGCAGCCGGCATCCCGACGACGACGTCCAGGCGCAGCGCTACGCGCTGGCCGACGGATGGCTCGGGCGCGCCGGGTACGAGTGGTACGAGGTGTCGAACTGGGCGCGGCCGGGACAGAGGTGCCGGCACAACCGGCTCTACTGGGCCCAGGGGGACTACCGGGGCTTCGGCGCCGCCGCCCACTCGCACCGTCGCGGACGGCGCTGGTGGAACATCCGGACCCCGGAGCGCTACATTGCCGCCGTCGATGCCGGCCGGACGACGACGGCGGGCGAGGAGCGGTTGTCGGCCGAGCAGAGACGCTTCGAGGGCCTCGCCCTGGCCGTGCGGACCTCGGGTGGGGTGCCCGCATCGGTGGTGCCCGACGATCCCGATCTGGACGGCCTGGTCGAGCGACGCGGCGAGAGGGCGGTGCTGACGGTGCGGGGCCGTTTGTTGGCCAACGCCGTGACGACACGGCTCCTGCCAGGCACGACGAAGGCACCCGGTATCCTGCGGCGATGACTGAGGAGCCCACCGTGTCCAACGACCTGATGGAGAAGGTCGTCAACCTGTGCAAGCGCCGGGGCTTCATCTTTCCGTCGGCCGAGATCTACGGCGGCTTCCGCTCCACCTACGACTACGGACCGCTCGGGGCCCTGATGTTGCGCAACGTGAAGGACGCCTGGTGGCGGGCCATCGTGCAGCAGCGCGACGACGTCGTCGGCATCGACGCCGCCATCCTGTCGGTTCCGAGGATCTGGGAGGCATCGGGTCACCTGAGCAATTTCACCGATCCGCTGGTCGACTGCCGGAACTGCCACGAACGGTGGCGGGCCGACAAGATCGACGGGACCTGTCCCAACTGCGGGTCCACCGACCTGACCGAGGCCCGGGCCTTCAACCTGATGTTCAAGACCTTCGCCGGGCCCGTGGAGGAGGACGCCACCGTGGCCTACCTCCGTCCCGAGACGGCTCAGGGGATGTTCGTGAACTTCGTGAACGTCCTGCAGACGACGCGGAAGAAGCCGCCGTTCGGCATCGCCCAAGTGGGGAAGTCCTTCCGCAACGAGATCACGCCCCAGAACTTCGTCTTCCGGACCCGCGAGTTCGAACAGATGGAGTTGGAGTACTTCGTCCCGCCCGACGACGCCCAGAAATGGTTCGAGTACTGGCTCGACGAGCGCTTCCGCTGGTATCTCGACCTCGGGATCCCGGCCGAGAAGCTGCGGTTGCGCCACCACGATGCCGACGAGCTGTCGCACTATTCGGCGGGGACGGCCGACGTCGAGTTCCTCTTCCCCTGGGGCTTCGACGAGCTCGAGGGGATCGCCAACCGGACCGACTTCGATCTGTTGGCCCACAGCGCGGCGTCGGGGGAGAAGCTCGAGTACTTCGACCAGGCGACCGGGGAGCGCTACGTGCCCTACGTGATCGAACCGGCGGCCGGGGCGACGCGGACGATGATGGCGTTTCTGCTCGCCGCCTACGACGAGGACGAGGTGGGGGGGGAGAAGCGGACGGTGTTGCACCTCGATCCCCGGCTGGCGCCCTACCAGGTGGCCGTGCTGCCGTTGTCGAAGAACGACTCGCTGGTGCCTCTGTCGCGTGAGGTCCTGGGCCTGCTGCAGCCCATCTGCATGTGCGACTTCGACGTGACGCAGTCCATCGGTAAGCGCTACCGCCGCCAGGACGAGGTGGGGACGCCGTTCTGTGTGACGGTGGACTTCGAATCTCTCGAGGACCGGGCCGTGACGGTGCGCGAGCGCGATACGACCGAGCAGGTCCGGGTGCCCATCGACGCGCTGGCGTCGGAGTTCCGCCGCCGCCTCGGCTGCTGAGGCCGCCCCGGCCGGGGGCCGTGGGCCCCGGCGGCCGGACCCGCCGGGCGGCCAACCGGGCAGGTGGCGACCGGTAGGCTCGGGAGGTTCCGGAGGACCTCAGGAGACCCCATGCCGTTCGTCTACGACTTCGACCACACGCACCGTCGGCCGCCTATGGAGATGAAGGATCTCCTCGGCGGCAAGGGCGCCAACCTGGCCGAGATGACGTCGGTGCTCGCCTTGCCCGTGCCGCACGGCTTCACGATCACCACCGACGCCTGCCGGGCCTACATGGAGGACGGCTGGCCGGCGGGGTTGGCGCAGGAGGTGGAGCGGGCCCGGAGCCGGCTCGAGAAGAAGATGGGCAACGCCCTCGGCGACAGTGCCGACCCGCTGCTCGTGAGCGTCCGGTCGGGGGCCAAGTTCTCCATGCCGGGGATGATGGACACGGTGCTGAACCTCGGTCTGAACGACCAGTCGGTGGAAGGACTGGCCAAGCAGACCGACGACGAGCGTTTCGCCTTCGACTCCTACCGCCGATTCGTGGCCATGTACGGCCGGATCGTGCTCGGTATCGACGGCGAGGAATTCGACGCTCTGCTCGAGGCGGCCAAGGAGCTGGCCGGGACCAGCTCCGACGCCGGAATCCCCACCGAGTTGCTGCGGTACCTGGTCGACTCGTACAAGGCGATCGTGCAACGCCATACCAGCGCCCCGTTCCCCCAGGAACCCGACGCCCAGTTGCGCGGTGCCATCGAGGCCGTCTTCCAGTCCTGGAACGGACCGCGTGCCATTGCCTACCGCGAGCACGAGGGCATCGCCCACGACCTCGGCACCGCCGTCAACATCCAGGCCATGGTGTTCGGGAACCGTGACGAACGGTCGGGCACCGGGGTCGGCTTCACCCGCGACCCGGCCACCGGGGCCAAGGGCGAGTACGGCGACTTCCTGATCAACGCCCAGGGCGAGGACGTGGTGGCCGGTATCCGCAACACCGAGCCCCTGTCGGCGCTCAAGAAGAGCTTCCCCAAGATCCACACCGAGCTGCTCGGCATCTTCGGCCGGCTCGAGAGTCATTACCGCGACATGTGCGACACCGAGTTCACCATCGAGCAGGACAAGCTCTGGATGCTGCAGACGCGGGTGGGCAAGCGCACCGGCAACGCCGCGCTGCGGATGGCCGTCGACATGACGAAGGACCCGGCGATCAAGCTGAGCCGGGCCGAGGCCGTGCAGCGGGTGACGGCCGAACACCTGGAGCACGTGCTTCATCCCCGCTTCGCCGGCTCCGGCCAGAAGGTGCTCACGACCGGGCTCGGGGCCTCGCCCGGCGCGGCGGTGGGTCGCGCCTATTTCACCGCCGACGACGCCGCCGCCGCGGCCGAAGCGGGGGAGAAGGTCATCCTGGTGCGCAGCGAGACCTCACCCGAGGACGTCCACGGCATGCTGGCCGCCGAGGGGATCCTGACGGCGCGTGGCGGCCTCGTGTCGCACGCCGCGGTGGTGGCCCGGGGATGGGGGAAGCCCGCCGTGGTGGGGGCCGAGAAGGTCCGGATCGAGGGGAAGTCGTTCGCGGTGGGCGGCGCCACCGTGTCCGAGGGCGACTGGCTCTCCATCGACGGCACCGCCGGCGACGTGATCCTGGGTCAGGTGGCGCTGACCGCGCCCGAGCCGAGCAAGGAGTTCGCCGTGGTGCTCGGCTGGGCCGACGAGATCAGGGCGGGCCGGCTGGCCGTCCGGGCCAACGCCGACACCGGGGCCGACGCCGCCAATGCCCGGTCGCTCGGGGCCGAGGGGATCGGTCTGTGCCGGACAGAACACATGTTCATCGCCGAGGACCGGCTCCCCATCGTCCGCCGGATGATCCTGGCCTCCACCCCCGACGACGAGGAGGCGGCGCTCGAGGAGCTCCGGCTGGCCCAGCGGGCCGACTTCGTGGAGATCCTGGAGGCGATGGACGGCTTGCCGGTGACGGTGCGTCTGCTCGACCCGCCGCTGCACGAATTCCTGCCCCCTACGGGCGACCTGGCCATCAAGGAGGCCACCGTCGGGCTCACCGACGAGGAACGGGCGCTCTACCAGGCGGCCAAGGACTGGCACGAGTTCAACCCCATGCTGGGCACCCGGGGGGTCCGGCTCGGGGTGTTGAAGCCCGGCCTCTACGCCATGCAGGTCCGCGCCCTGATGGAGGCCGCCCTCGACCGGGTGGCGGCCGGTGGGACGCCCATCGTCGAGATCATGATCCCCTTGATCATCGGCCGCGAGGAGATGGCGTTGGCCCGGTCGTGGGTGACCGCGGCGGTCGAGGCGGCCTCCGCTCCGGCCGTGACCTCGGCCAAGACGGCCAAGACGGCGACCCGGGGACGGGCCGGGGCGGCCAAGGTCGAGGTCCTCATCGGCACCATGATCGAGACGCCGCGCGCCGCGCTGCGGGCGGCCGACATCGCCGGCGACGCCGACTTCTTCTCCTTCGGCACCAACGACCTCACGCAGATGACCCTGGGCTTCAGCCGCGACGACGTCGAGGGCCGGATGATGGCCGCCTACCTGGAGAAGGGCCTGCTCCCGCACAACCCCTTCGAGACGATCGACGCCGCCGGCGTGGGGGAGCTCGTGCGGATGGGCGTGGAGCGGGGACGGTCGACCAAGCCCACGCTCAAGATCGGCGTCTGTGGTGAGCACGGCGGTGACCCCGAATCCATCAGCCTGTTCGCCCACGCCGGCCTCGACTACGTGAGTTGCTCGCCCTTCCGGGTCCCCATCGCCCGGCTGTCGGCCGCCCAGGCCGTGCTCGCCGCCGGTCCCGCTCCCGGCGCGACGACGGGATCCACCAGGACGAAGAGGCAGGCCTTGGCGCGGCGGACGCCATAGTCGCGCCCGGCCGGTAGCGTCGCTTCCGTGGCCATACCGGAGGAGGACGTGGCCCGGGTTCGGGCCGCCACCGACATCGTGGCGCTGATCGGCGAGCATGCCGCGCTGAAGCGTCAGGGACGACGCTTCGTCGGGCTGTGTCCGTTCCATCAGGAGAAGTCGCCCTCGTTCAGCGTCAACGCCGAGGAGGGCCTCTACTACTGCTTCGGCTGCCAGCGGTCGGGCGACGCCATCAGCTTCGTCCGTGACGTCGAGCACGTCGACTTCGTCGAGGCCGTGCGTCGTCTGGCCGACCGGTCCGGCATCACCATCACCGAAGACGCCGCCGTCACGGCCGAGCGTCAGAAGAGAAACCCTCTCTACGACGCCATGTCCGACGCCGTCGACTTCTATCACCAGCGGCTGCTGGCCGCCGCCGACGGCGGGCCCGCCCGCGACTACCTGCGCTCGCGCGGCTACGACGGGGACGTGGTGCGGGCGTTCAAGCTGGGCTGGGCCCCGTCCGGTTGGGACGCGTTGTGCCGTCACCTGAAGGTGTCCGACCGGGTGCTCACCGATTCGGGCCTCGGCTTCGTGAACCGTCGGGGCCGGCGCCAGGACGCCTTCCGGGGCCGGGTGATCTTCCCCATCTTCGATCCCTCGGGCAAGGCCATCGCCCTCGGCGGCCGGATCCTGCCCCCCGGGGCCGGGGTGCTGTCCGCCGCATCCGACGGTCCCAAGTACAAGAACTCGCAGGACGGTCCCATCTACGCCAAGCGCCGCACCCTGTACGGCCTCAATTGGGCCAAGTCCGACATCGTGGGCAGCGGTGAGGTGATCGTGTGCGAGGGGTACACCGACGTCATCGCCTTCTTCGGGGTGGGACTGCGGCGGGCGGTGGCCACGTGTGGCACCGCCTTGGGGGAAGAGCACTTCCGGGTCCTCGGCAATTTCGCCAAACGTGTGGTGCTCGCCTACGACGCCGACGCCGCCGGCCAGGCCGGGGCCACGCGCGTTTACGAATGGGAACGTCATCACTCCGTCGACGTGGCCGTGGCGGCGCTGCCCGCCGGTGCCGATCCGGCCGACCTGGCGCGCACTGATCCGGAGGCCCTCAGACGAGCGGTGGCCGACGCCCAACCCTTCCTGCGGTTTCGTATCGACCGGGTGCTTGACGCCGCCGATCTGCGGACGAACGAAGGTCGGGCCAAGGCAGCGGAGGCGGCGCTGGAGGTGGTGGCCGGACATCCCGACGCGCTCGTGCGCGATCAGTATCTGATGGGTGTGGCCGACCGCTGCCGACTGGAGGCGACATCATTGCGCCGTCTGCTCGACGAGCTCGTCCGCCGCGGACCGCGCGACTCGTCCACCGGCGACCCGGCCACACGGGGCCGTCCGGCCACCAACGGGCAGAGCCACGACCAACGGTTGGCGGGCCCCGGGGCCCCGGCCGCCACGAACGGGGAACGGTCCGGTCGCCGGGGCCCCGCCGGTCACGACGGCGATGCGCAACGGGCGGGGCTCGAGGCGTTGCGGCTGCTCGTGCACCGTCCCGAGTCCGTCGCCGGCCGGCTGCACCCGTTTCTGTTCGGTGACGAGCGGCACCGGGCCGCCTTCGTGGCCCTGAGCCGGGCAGGCAGCCTCCACGAGGCGATCGGGGCGGCCGAAGAGGAATCTCCCGATGTTGCGATACTTTTACGGCGGTTGGCGGTTGAGGAACC
>DATNJD010000096.1:0-13197 GCA_035604075.1 Acidimicrobiales bacterium | reverse complement strand
CGACGTCCCGCTGCGGCCCCTGCTGCTGGTGGTGGGGCCGACACAGCTGGCGGACCTGCACCTGCGCGAGGACCACTTCGACGACTTCTGCGTGCTCCCCGCCACGACCGGCGAGATCACGGCGCGCCTGGCCCACCTCTTCTGGCGGACGGGCCGCGGCCTGCAGGCGGAGTTGATCGAGCACGGCCCCCTGGTGCTGAACCTCGAGACCTACCAGGCGGCCGTGGCCGGGCGCGTCCTCGACCTCACCTTCATGGAGTACGAGCTGCTGCGCTTCCTGGCGGCACGCCCGGGCAAGGTCTTCACCCGGGAGACCCTGCTCAGCCGGGTCTGGGGCTACGAGTACTACGGCGGAGCCCGGACCGTCGACGTCCACGTCCGGCGCCTGCGGGCCAAGCTGACCGAGGAGCACGCCCACCTGATCGAGACAGTCCGCTCCGTCGGCTACCGCTTCGGCCACGGCACCTGGGCCCCTTAACCACGCTCCTCGGACAGCGCCGCGGCCAGGACCACACCGAGCACGCGCGCACTCACCCGGCCCGCCTTCTCGGCCGGATAGTCGCACAAGCAATTAGTGGCGAAGCCCGACAGCTGCATGGCGAAGGCGTCCACCACCCACGACGGGGGGCGTCCCGGGCCGTGGGCGGCCCGCCAGGCGTGGTGGGCGATCTGGGTGGCGTAGCCGATGCGGCGGCGGTGGCGCTCGGCCGGCGTCATCCCCGGGCGCTCGACGTTCATGTCCCAGAACGCCTGCCCCATCAGCCGGGTGTTCAGGTCGTGCAGGGTGACGGCCGTGTCCCTGAGCCACGTCTCCAGCTCCACGCCGGGCCCCGGGGGCCCCGGCACCAGCCGGTCGTAGCGAGCGAGCATCTCGGCCACAGCCGCGGCGAGGACCTCGTCGTGGGTGGCGAAGTGCCGGAAGACGGTGCGCCGGCTCACCCCGGCGGCGGCGGCGATATCGTCGACGGTGGC
Source organism: Acidimicrobiales bacterium (assembly GCA_035604075.1). Classification (GTDB taxonomy): domain Bacteria; phylum Actinomycetota; class Acidimicrobiia; order Acidimicrobiales; family UBA8190; genus Palsa-661. The sequence continues at coordinate 12,225 of DATNJD010000096.1, read as the reverse complement.
GGCGAAGCCGCGCTCGGCCAGGGCGATGGCCGCACCGTGGACGATGCGGGACCGGACGACGGCCCGGGTCTCCTCGCCCAGGGTGGGGCGCGGCCCGGGGACCTCCTCGCCGTGTGCCTGCTCACGTGCCATGGTCGGCCACCCCCTGGCGCCTGGTGTCGGGCTGTCCTTGACACTCTAACCCGTCTATGTGACACTTGAGAGTGCCATATAGACACCTTTGAGATCCACCGGTCACCAGGCGCCCCCTGCCGGTGGACCCTGCGGACCGCCTCCCGTCCCCTCGCCGTCAGGACCATCCATCGCATGCTCTGTACCCAACCGCTCCTCATCCACACCGACGGGACGGGATCGTGCTCGGTACCCGGTTGCCTCGACCAGGACACCCTGACCGAGGCCGTCCGGCGACACCGTTTCGTGGTCAACTGCCGGTCGGTCCTCGGTTCCCGCTGCACCATGTGCCACCGCACGGGGTCGGGGCCCGAAGGCACCGGCTCGCAGGGCCCGGGTCCCGCCGATCGGGCCCGGCCGGGGGACGACGCCATGTGCCCCGGCGTGGTCGTGGTCCACGCCGACCTGAGCCTCGAGTGCTCGGCGCCCGGGTGCGGACCGGACCGCTCCCGGGGGGCATGGCTGGCCCGGCACGCCGACGTCCGGTCGTGTGCCGACCTCGAGGCCGCCTGCCCCCTGTGCTCGCTGTCGGGCGACCTCGACTAGGCGGACGAATCGATTAGGGCGAATCGATTAGGAGGGCGGGGGCATCACGGTGGGGGCGGCGCCGCCAGGGCCACGACGGGCTGGTTGAGCGTCAATCCGCCGAGTGACCCGGCGAACGGCGCGCTGAAGGCGAAGACGCCGCCGTCGCTACCCACCAGCCAGTAGCCTCCGGTGGCGCCGTCGAAGGTGATGCCGACCACGTCGCCCACCCGGATCCCGAGCCCGGGGACCGACCCGGCGAACGGGGCGTCGAAGGCGAAGACGCCGCCGTCCGATCCCACCAGGACGTAGCCGCGGCCGGCGCCGGCCGACGTGATGCCGACCACGTTGTTCACGTGGGCCCCGACCCCGGGCACCGATCCCTCGAACGGCGCGTTGAAGGCGAAGACGCCGCCGTCACTGCCGGCCAGCCAGTAGCCGCCGGTGGCGGCATCGAAGGTGATGCCCACGACGTTGCCGACGTGCACCCCGAGGCCGGGGACCGACCCGGCATAGGGGGCGTCGAAGGCGAAGACCCCGCCGTCGCGCCCCACCAGCCAGTAGCCGCCGGTGGCGGCGTCGTAGGCCATGCCCACGATGTCGTTCACATGCACACCGAGACCGGGCACCGACCCCTCGAAGGGCGCGTCGAAAGCGAAGACCCCGCCGTCGCTGCCCACCAGCCAGTAGCCGCCGGTGGCTCCGTCGAAGGCCATGCCCACGATGTTCGTCACGTGCACCCCGAGCCCGGGCACCGATCCGGCGAACGCCGTGTTGAACGAGAAGACACCGCCGTCGCGCGCCGCCAGCCAGTAGCCGGGGCGGGGCGGGGCCGGCGGCGGCGGGGGCGGCAGTCCGGCCGGACCGTCGAAGGCGGCCACCGCGCTCGACTCGGGAGCGAGCAGCAGACCGTCGGCCACCGACGGCGTGGGGAAGTGGTTGTCCTCACCTGTCAGGGGGAATTGCTGCACGGTGGTCCCGTTGGCCGGATTCAGCCCCCGCAACGTGTTCCCGCCGATCGACCACACCTCGCCCCCGGCTACGATCGCCGGTCCGCGCGATCCCGTCGACGTCTGCCACAGGACACTGGCCGACGTGGCCGACGACACCTGCACGGCCTCGAGCCCGTTCATACAGGGCACGTAGACGACGTTGCCGTCGATGGCATTGCCGCCGTCGACGTCGTTCCCGCAGAACGAACCGGGCTGCACGGTGGCCGTCTGCCCCCCCACACCGCCGAGATTGGTGGCGTTCATCAGGTAGCCGTTCTGGGACTTCCCCGCCTGGAACACGACGCCCCCGACGAGCGCCGGCGAGGAGGACCCGAGATCGGCGTCGGAGTTGTTGTCGCCCTGCCATCCCGAGGGGGCGAAGTAGGAGATGAGATGCATCGACGGGGTCAGCTCGAGGACGGCGTCGCTCGAGTCACTGGGATTGCCGGGCCCGGGGTTCGAGCCGAAGCCGTTGCCGCTCGCCACCCAGACGTTGCCCTGACCGTCGACCACCGGTGCGGCACCGCCCATCCAGATGGCCTCGGCGTGGTTGCCGGCCGCAGAATCGACCTGGAAGACGGCGGCCGTCCCGCCCGATTCGGGCACGGAGATGACGAAACCCCAGTACTGACCGCAGTCACCGTCGTTCCCCCCCATGCCGAACACGACCCGACCGTCGTCGAGGGCGAGACCGGTCCGCTGCAACTCGGTTGTCGGGTCGGTTCCACCCGGGTCGACGGGCTGCCGCAGCAGCACCGCCCCCGAATAGAGGTCGAGGCCGACCAGGAAGTGGTTGATGGCCCCACCCACGTCCTCGTCGGCCACGGCGAAGACCTCGGACGAACCCGGGTCGATGACCGGCGTCCCGGTGATGCCGACGTTGGGCCCGACGTCACCGCAGGGCAGGGCCGAATCGGGGACCGGGGACCCGACGTGGGTCGACCACATCACCTGACCGGTGTCGGCGGCCAGCTCGTAGACCGTGTCGTTCTCGGTGGCCACGATGACCCGGCCCGCTTCGACCAGCGGCTCGCCGAACACCGGACCGTCGAGGTGGGTGGTCCACGCCGCGTGGGCCGGCGACAGATTGGTACCGCTGGGGTCGACGCCGCTGCCCAGGCCGTCGTGGTGGTAGGTGGGCCAGTCGGAGCCGAAGGCGAAGTGACCGGTGACCTGACCGGACGCGCCGGACGCGTTCGTCAACGAGCCGGCGCCGACGACGATCCCGACGACGGCGAGGGCGACGAGCCCCAGCTGCGGTGTTCTTCCGAGACGCGGTGTTCTTCCGAGACGCGGAGTTCTTCCGAGACGCGGAGTTCTTCCGAGACGGGGAGACGTGACCGGCAATCTAACGTCCCTCGCCCCCCGACGGCGTACAGGAGCGGGGGTCCCAGGGGGCGAGGGGCGAGACGACGGGCGACGGGGGCGCCAACGACGCCGACGCCGACGCGGCCGGCTGCGACGTGGATGTCGAGGTGGCCGTGGCCGGGGTCGTGGCGGGCGGGGCGGCCACCGAGAAATCGGTCCCCGTGGTGACGGTGACCGCGCTCGTCCCCACCGTCGGTCCCTTCTCCATGATCACCATGCCCGAGAACGACTGGGCCACCCGCTCGGCCGCCGCCTCGTCGGCGGCCGAGCTGTAGGTCACCACCGTCTCGGCCGGGGAACCGACGGGAGGGGCGTCCCCGAGGGTGCCGATCTTGAAACCGAGCGCGGCCAGGGCCAGACCGGTCTCGGCCGCCTGGTTGGCGACGCCCGTCCCGTTCAGCACCGCCACGGTGACCGACCCCGGCGCCGGCAGGGCCTTGCCGGTCATGGTGTCGACGGTGGAGGGCACGCCCAGGAAGCGGTCGACGGCGCCGCGGTCGTCGGTGATGCTCGGGTAGACGACCTCGCCGTAGTCGCCGCCCTTGTAGAGGTAGGAGACCGTCGAGTCGGGGACCTGGATGGGCAGGGTGAGCTCGGGGACACCGTCGGCATTCACCGAGTGGAAGCTGCTGGCCAGTCCGAGCAGGTGGCTCTTCAGCGACGTGTCCATCTCGACTTGCGGGGCCAGCGAGGCGACCAGCTGCTCGTCGGTGATGGGGTTGCCGAGGCCCTTCTGGGCCACGGCCGTGGCGAGCACCCGGAGGAACTCGTGGTCGCGGGCGATCCGGGCCAGGTCGCTCTGGTTCTCGTGGGTCCAGTCGTACTGGTCGTTCGTCGTCACCCCGGGGCCTTTGTACTGAAGCTCGCGCGAGCGGACCAGCTTGAGGGCGTCGCCGCCGTTCAGGTAGACGCATCCCGGCGTCTGGACGAGCAGGCCCACCTGCGCGTCGAAGACGGGCTCGGGGAAGTACATGTGGACGCCCCCGATGGCCTGGACGACGTCGGCGAAGCTGGCGAAGTTGAGCTCGACGTAGTGCTGGATCGGGATGCCGAAGTCGTCCTCGATGGCCGCCACCAACTGCGAGGGCCCTTCCACCAGCGCGGCGTCGATCTTGTTGGCCCCCTCGGCCCGGGCGTTGGGCACGAAGGTGTCGCGGGGGATGGAGAGCACCGACACCTGCCGGGTGGACGCCACCAGGTGCAGGATCATGATCACGTCGCTGTTGATGCCGGTGTGGCCGTTGACGCAGTCCTGGTAGAGGGGATCGCTCTTCGGAAGGCTGCAGCGGTCGGTGGAGCCGACCATCAGGATGTTCTCGGTGCCCGACTCGGCGCCCGACCCGGTGTCGGCCAGGCCCTTCACGTCGACGGTGTGGATCTGACGGAAGAGGTTCCAGTTGTAGCCGACCACGGCGGCGACCATCAGCACGAGCACGGTGCCGACGATGACGATGGCCCGCTTCAGCCCCCGGTGACGACGCTTCCGGGCGTGGGCGCGGCGACGGCGACGGCCCGGAGCGGCCGTCGCGGCGCCGGGAGGGCCGGCGGCGTCTGTGTCCCGGCCGGGGCCCGCGAACGGGGGGACGGTCATCCGGACCTGGTCGTCGGCTCGTCCACGGCCGCACACACTAGGAGGGCCGGGCCGGTCTTTCGCATCGCCATCCTCACGCCGCGGCCGGTCCCTTCGATGTCAGGGCCCCGGAAAAGACGGCACCACCGGCCACTACTCGGGCGAATAGGCCCAGACCTCGATCTCGACCAGGGCCCCGAGGGGGAGCGCGGCCACGGCCACCAGGGTCCGGGCCGGCCGGTGGTCACCGAGGGCGGCCACGTAGATCTCGTTGACGTCGCCGTACCCGGCCATGTCGGTGAGGAAGACCGTCGTCTTCACCACGTTCTCCCAGCCGAAGCCCCGGCCACGCAGCAGCGCGCCGACGTTCTCGAGCGCCTGGCGCGCCTGGCCGGCGAGACCGCCGTCCACGAGGACGGGTCCGCCCCCCTCGGCGCGCACGCCGAGCTGGCCCGAACAGACCAGCCACGGCCCAGCGCGCACGGCCGGGGCGTAGGGACCGACGGGGCTGCTCACGACCGACCTCCTCGTTGCAGGGGCCACTCGGCCGGGAGCCCGGCGGCCGTCCACGCCGCCGTCGCCACCGCGGCGAAGACGGCGTCGGCGCCGGCGACCGGCGGACCGACATCGTCTTCTATCACCACAACGACTGCCGGCATGGCCCGGGCCGTCAGGATGCCGAAGGACCGGATGGTGAGATCGAGCACCCGCCCCTCGCCGTCGACGGCCAGCCCCTCGCTCGTCACCCAGCCGAGCGCCTGGTGGACGGCACCCACCGCGTAGGAGCGGAGCACGATCTCGTCGAGCACGTCCCCCGCCGCCACCGTCACCCGGACGGCGCCGTCGGCCGCCACGGTAGCCGTCGCCCGGGCGCCCTCGGCCGACACGACCTCCACGGGGTGCCCGGGGCCGATGCGACCCGACCGCCGTGCCCGCAGCGCCCCCATGAGCACCGTGGCCTCGGCCCATCCGGCGCCGCGGATGGCGGCCGCCACGGGCGGGCCGGGCACCGCCACCTCTTCGATCAGAAGACCCGGGGCCACCAACGCCACCGCGGCGCGCCAGCCGTCGAGCGGACCGCCTCGCGGTGTCCGGGCCACCCGCAGCCGCCCCGACCCGTCGGCCCGTACCCCGGCGGCGATGGGGGGTCGCTTCGGTCCCATCGCCACCACGTCCTCGCGGGCGAGGACCACCCGGACGGCCCGGCCGTGCTCGTCGGCTAGCCGCCGCGCCGCGGCGGCCACCGGGGACCGGAGCTTGCCGCCGAAGGCGCCCCCGTTGGCGAGCGGGCTCGCCGCCGTCGCCCCCGGCGCGCACCACGAGGCGTCGGGCTCCAGATAGGCGGGTTCTGTGAAGGCCGTCCGCAGGGTCAGCTCCCACTCACCGGCGGGCACCTCGAGGGGGTGCCCGACCGCCACCGTCGAGTTCCGGCCCTGCACCTTGCCGGCGGCGGCCCGCGCCTCGTGCAGCGTCTCGGCCACCACCCAGCCGCCCTCGCCGTCGGGCACGGCCACCAGGGCGTCGGCCGGGGCCGAGTCGTCGGCGAAGCCGCCCCCACCCAGCGCCACGGCCGGACCCACCGTCTGCACCGATCCGCCCTCGAGCGTGGCCCGCCGTCCGGCGGCCCCGAGGTCACGCCGCCCCTCGGTGCCATCACCGGTCCCGCCGGGACCGGCGGCCCCCGTGGGCGCAGAGCCCGTGCCGAACACCCGGGCGGCGGCGTCGAGGATGGAGCACCATCCCGTGCAGCGGCAGAGATGGGCGGCCAGGGCGGTGCGGACGGCGTCGTCGTCGACGGCCTTCCCACGCTGCTCGAGCGAGGCCAACCGCATGATGATGCCCGGCGTGCAGAAGCCGCACTGGCTGGCGCCGGTCTCGGTGAAGGCCTGCGCCCACCGCTCGGCCACGGCCGGCTCCAGACCCTCGAGCGTCGTCACCTCCCGGCCCGCCACCCGGCGGACGGGCGTCACACAGGCCACCCGGGCGGCGCCGTCGACCCAGACCGTGCAGCAGCCGCACTGGCCCTGGGGACTGCAGCCGTCCTTGGGGCTCCGTTTCCCCAGCCGGTCGCGCAGCGCCTCGAGCAGGGAGATGCCGTCGTCGGAGACGGAGACCTGTTCACCGTCGAGCTGGAACTGGACCTCGGAGTCGGCGGTCGTCACCGGCCGGTCGTCACGCGGTGGGCGGCCCGGCAGCGGTCGACGCCGGGGACAGCGACGTCAGCTGAAGGACGAACCGCACCCGCAGGTGCGCGAGGCGTTCGGGTTCGAGATGTGGAACCCGGCACCCTGCAGGCCGTCGGAGTACTCGAGGGTGGAGCCCGACAGCAGCTCGGCGCTGGCTGCGTCGACCACGACCTTGATGGCTCCGAACTCCCGCACGATGTCGTCGGAGGCCGTCTCGGAGTCGAAGAACATCTCGTAGCTGTAGCCCGAGCAGCCTCCCGGCCGGACGGCCACCCGCAGGGCGAGGGCGTCGTTGCCCTCCTGGGCCAGCAGGTCGGTGACCTTGGCGGCGGCGTCGTCCGACAGCGTGATCGGATCCGGCTTCCTCTTGATGGAGATCCCGGTCATCGTGGTCATGGCCAAAAGTGTAGTCGGGAGAATCCGCCCAGCTCGCCGGTACGATCGAGGTTGTGACCGACACAACCGCCCCTCCCGCCGAGGCGTCGGTCCGCGCTGCGCTGCTCGGGGTGATCGATCCCGAGCTCGGCGACAACATCGTCGACCTGGGCATGCTCCGGGGTGTGGTCGTCCATGGCGACGGCCAGGTCGACGTGGAGGTGGTCCTCACCATCGCCGGCTGTCCCCTGCGGACCCAGCTCCGGTCCGACATCGAGACCCGCCTCGCCACCCTCCCCGGGGTGAGCTCGGTCCGCGTCGATTTGGGCGAGATGACCCCGGCCGAGCGGTCGGCCCTCATGGACCGGGCCCGGCTGAAGGCCCAGGAGGACCGGGCCCTCGCCACCGACATCCCCCCCACGGCCCGGGTGCTGGCCGTCTCCTCGGGCAAAGGCGGGGTGGGCAAGTCGTCCGTCACCGTCAACCTGGCCGTGGCCCTGGCCCGGCACGGTCTCGTCGTCGGCATCCTCGACGCCGACATCTGGGGCTTCTCCGTCCCCCGGCTGCTCGGCATGCAGGGCGAGCTCAAGGCCGAGTCGAAGAAGATCGTCCCCCTCGAACTGGCCGTCGGCCCGGGTCTCGTCAAGGTGGTCTCGATGGGCTTCCTGGCCGACGAGGACACGGCCATCATGTGGCGCGGCCTCATCTTGAACCGCGCCGTCCAGCAGTTCCTGGAGGACGTCCGCTGGGGGGCGCTCGACTACCTCCTCATCGACATGCCCCCGGGCACGGGCGACGTCCAGATGGGCCTGGCCCGGATGCTGCCCCGGACCGAGGTCCTCGTCGTCACCACCCCGCCCCTGGCCGCGCAGAAGGTGGCCTCCCGGGCCGCCGACATGGCCCGCAAGGGCCATCTCCGGGTGGCCGGCGTCATCGAGAACATGTCCGACTTCACCTGCGAGCACGGCACCACCTACGCCCTCTTCGGCCAGGGTGGGGGCGCCCGTCTGGCCGCCGAGATCGGCGTCCCCCTCGTCGGCTCGGTGCCGCTTCATCCCGACATGTCGACGGCCGGCGACGCCGGCGACCCCGTCGCCCTGGGCACCGGCCCCCTGGCCACCGCCTTCGACGCCCTCGCCACCACCATCGTCGAACACATCGCCCCCGTCGTCGAGACCGCCGGCTGCACGGCCCGGATGCTCGAGAAGGTCGAGCTGGCCCTCGAACAGAGGGACTAGGAGACGACGGGAACCACAACTAGCCGGTGGCGCGCCACCAGCCGTCGATGTCGTCGGCGTCGGCCGTCTCCACCCGGCCCTCGGCCGCCAGCTTCCGCAGGTGTGCCCAGAGCGAGAAGCGGGCGATGTGGTACCGGTCCTCGTCGACGTCCACGTAGACGGCGGGCACCAGCTCGTCCACCGTGGCCCGGTCCCTCGCCGCCAGTGCCTCCACCACCACCTCCTCGCGCAGCCGGCGGTGGGCGATCACGTCGTCCATCGCCGCGGCCGGGTCGCTCATCAGCGACCCGTGCCCGGGGGCGATGCTGCGCAGGGCCGGGTCGAGACGGCGCAACCGGCGCAGGCTCTCCAGATACTGCGCCATGTCGCCGTCCGGTGGCCGGATCACCACCGTCGACCCCCCCATCACGTGGTCGCCCGAGAAGAGCAGCCGCTCCTCCTCGAGCAACCAGCACAGATGGTTCGTGGCGTGACCGGGCGTGTGCACGGCGCGCAGCGTCACCCCGTCGGTGCCGAGCCTGAAACCGTCGGTGACGGACCGGTCGGGGACGAAGCCGTCCCGGGCGTCGAAGCCGATCACCTCGGCCCCCGTCAGCGCGGCCAGCGCCGGCGTCGCCGGCGAGTGATCGGGATGGGTGTGGGTGACCACGATCCACCGGATCCGGCCCTGCCCGAGCTCGGCCAGTGCGTCCACATGACCGGCCCTCCCGGGGTCAGCGCTATCGGAGGCGGCGCCATCGGAGGCGGGGCCATCGGGGCCGGGATCGACGACGATCAGCTCGCTCGTGCCCACCAGGTAGCTGTTGGTGCCCGGACCGGTCATCATCCCGGGGTTGGGGGCCGTCAACCGGACCACCCGGCGGGACAGGGCCATGGGCCGGCCCACCTCCGGCGCTCCCCCGGGCTCGAGGGGACGCTCGACGGGACGGGAGCGGCTCAGCGACGGTCTCCGCCGCGGCCGTCGGCTCCGATGCTGCGGATCACAGCGCTCATATCCGACGACGACATCTCCGACCGTTTCGCGGTGGCGCCGGCCACGGCCTCGTCGTAGCCGGGATCACCGGGGAGCAGGATCCGGAACCCCCGCTCGTCGGCCACCACCCGGGGGAGCACGGTGGGGACCCGCTCCACGGCGGCGGCGGCAGCGAGCAGCTCGACGCTGGTGGTGAAGCGGGCGATCGCCTCCAGGTTCTTGATGGTGGGGAAGATCAGGTCGAACTCCCCCGCCTCGGCCCGGGCCAAGGCCTCCGAGGGTTTCACCCAGACGGTGTCGGTCGTCTCGTGGTCGTCGTGGACGGGGATCTGTCCGGGGGGGAGGGCGGTCACGAAGAAGCGGGTGTCGTAGCGCTTGGGGGCCGGCTCGGGTGTGATCCAGTGGCTGAAGTAGTGGACCCGGTCGACGGCCAACCGCAGGCCCTGGGCCCGACAGGCGTCGAGAAACCCCACACCGCCGGCGTTCAACTCCACCCGGCAGGCGGCCAGACGGGCCCGGACGCCGGGCTCGGTCACGTCGAGCAACTCGCCCCCGGGGCCCGTCCCCTCGGGGTAGGCGAGCATCACCCCGGCCTCCTCGAAGCACTCGCGCAGCGCCGCGACCCAGAAGGCCAGCCCGCCGCTCTCGATGCCCAACATGTCGGAGGCCACGGCGTCGGACCGGCCCACGCAGGCCTCCTCGGCCACGGCCGTCCGGTCGTCGTCGTCGACCTTCCCGCCCGGAAAGACGTAGGCGCCCCCCACGAAGTCGGAGTTCAGGTGCCGCCGCAACATGCAGACCTCGAGGGCCGGGCCCTCGGCCGTCGCCGTGTCGCGGACGAGCATCACCGTGGCTGCATCCCGGGCCGCCACCGGACCGGACGGGGCGGGACCGGACGGGGCGGGACCGGACCGGGCGGGACCGGAGGAGGGAGGGGATTCGGGCACTCCCGCCACGCTAATAGCCAGGCCCGGGGCCGGCGGTGGGCCGGGCGTGAGCATCGCCGCGTAGCTCCGGTGGACCGGCGGGGCGCCGATCCGAGTGGCGGTGTCCGGAAGTAGTGTCCCGTGATGGCCGCACCGACCGACGGTCCCGCCGATGGCGCGGTCCTGGACACTCCGACCCGACGCCCCCCGATGGCGCTGTTCACGTGGGCCTTCGTCGTCCTCATCCTCGTGATCGTGCTCGTCCTGCTCGTCGTGAAGATCACCCGCGCCTCGGCCCCCACGCCGACCCCGGCGTCCGTGGCGATGGCGCCGGCCGCCGTCGTCCGTGCTGCGCTCACCGTGCCCGCGCCGGCCTTCGACACGGTGGGAGCCCCGGCCTCCACCGGTCCCGACCCGACGGTCCTCGCCGGACAGCCTCCGCTCGTCGTGCACGGCCGCCCGGCCGTCGTCTACGTCGGTGCCGAGTTCTGTCCCTTCTGCGCGGCCGAGCGCTGGGCCCTCGTCGTGGCCCTCGGCCGCTTCGGGACCTTCTCCGATCTCGGCTCCACCATTTCGTCGCAGAACCAGGTCTTTGCCGAGCTCCCGTCCTTCAGCTTCGTGGGCTCCGGCTACAGGAGCCGCTACGTCTCCTTCTCGGCCACCGAGGAGTACGGCGCCGCCCTCGACACCACCGCTCCCGCCGGCTTCCCGCCGTTGGCCCCGGCCCCGGCACTGGCCGAGGCCCTGATGAAGCGCTACGGCTCGGACCCGGCCTCGACCCCGGGTGCCGTGGCCGCCCTGCCCTTCGTCGACATTGGGAACCGGCTCCTCGTCGAGGGGGCGGCCATCGGCTTCTCGCCCGGTCTCCTCCAGGGACTGCCGATGGACCAGATCGCCACCGACCTCTCCGATCCGACCACCGCCGTGGCCGAAGCCGTCCTGGGTGCGGCCAACGAGATGACAGCCGCGATCTGCACCACCACGGGCGGGAGGCCCGGTGCGGTCTGCACGTCGCCGGGGGTGCGCGCCGGGGCGCTGCGCCTCGGACTCTGACGTCCGCGGGAATACCCCGGTCAGCCGACCGTTATTGGCCGACCCCGGACACACGGATCTGGTGGAGAGCGCCTAGCCGGCGCGTCGCTCGAGGACCTGTTTGCGCTCCACCTCGTTCATTCCCCCCCAGATGCCATGCGGTTCACGGATCCGGATGGCGTATTCCAGGCATTCCCGTCGGACGACGCAGGTCGAGCAGATCGCCTTGGCCCGCGTTTCGCGGGCCTGCTTCTCCTCTTTGCGCTCGGCGTGCGTGGGCGGAAAGAAAACCGCTGCCTGCGGCCCCCTGCAGGCCGCCCGCGCCTGCCACACTTCTTCCAAGGTTTGAGTTGTCACTCCCCCTCCCGAGGGCTGACGCTACTCCTGCGGGGGCGGACCGACAAGGGGTCTGAGCAGGGATTCCACTGAACCTGTGAACGACCGGATTTGACCGCCGGGGGCGCCGCGGCACGCTGATGGCACCGCCGGCGGGGCCTTGCACCGGTACGCTCGGCCGGGGATGGACGTCGCCTCATTCTTGAGTCAGAGCCGGGTGCTGGTCATCGCCGGCAAAGGCGGTGTGGGCAAGACCACCATCACCGCCGCCCTGGCCCGCACGGCCGCCCGGGCCGGACTCGACGTCCTGGTGGTGGAGCTGGAGGGAAAGCCCGGTATGAGCACCGCCTTCGGCGGCAGCGGCCCCCTCGCCTACTCCGAGTCGAGCCTCACCACCGGCTTGGGCCCCTTCGGCATCGTGCGCGACGACGGCCAGGCGGTGGCCGTGGGCAGGGACGCCCGGGACCCGGCGGGCCGCCGCCCGGGCACGGTCCTCGCCCGCCGGATCACCCCCGACGACGCCCTGCTCGAGT